>CAZIHC010000094.1:0-8197 GCA_964538605.1 uncultured Herbinix sp.
AATAAAAAAAGCCCTTCATCCCGCAAGGGACCGAAAGACTCGGCGGTACCACCCTTATTAGCATAATAATATGCTCACTCTTTACCGTTAACGCCGGTTCTACGTTGTATTTGGGGATTAAAATCCTTTCATACAAGGCTCCGAGGCCGGTTCGAAAACCATTGCATAAGAAGCTCACACCAACTGCTTCTCTCTCTGAAATGCATGTATTTTCTACTATTCCTCTTCAACGCCAGTTTAATGTACTTAATTTTATTCCAGTTTTGCCCCTTTGTCAAGGGTATAAGACATTGGCTTCTTCTCATTCTGCATTCTAATTACCGTAATGATTATTATCAAGCCGATCGGCCCAAGTATAAAGCCGGCTACTCCGAACAACTTTAAACCTATATACATAGAAATTAGGGTATACAATGGTTTAATCCCTATTCTGCTTCCGATTAGCTTGGGTTCCAAAACTTCACGGATGATTTGGCAAACCAGATATGTTGTTATCAAAACTGCTGCAGCATATATATTACCGTTTAGTAATGTTATTATACTCCATGGTATAAGTATCATACCGGTGCCAAGAACAGGAAGGGCATCGAGTAAAGCCACCCCAAGTCCCAACAGCAAAGCATACTCATTTTTTATTAATATAAGTCCCGTTGTAATACATACCGCAACCAGTGCCATTATAAGAAGCTGTGATCTGAAATAAGCCGTTCCTGCATCGGCCAGCTTTTCGGTTACTTTGGTTAAATCTCGATATATATCCGTATTTTTATATTTGCTTTTAATCTCAGGCACTTCCTTAATAATCAAAGCAGCCGATATAAATATAATCAGTAGGATTCCAACAAAACCAACCGTTCCTATAACAATATAAAATGTTCGGGTGGTAATACCGGGGATAACATCCGTCTTTACCTTATCCACTATCCTTAGCATATGTTCATCTACGACTTTACGAACACTGCCTGCAGCCAAACCGAACACCTCGTCGCAACTGTTGCAGATATTATCAAGTTTACCCGCCAGAATGCTTAAGTAAGCCGGTATGTTTCTGAAAAAATTAATGGCTTGCTTTATAAAAATATTTCCAATATAAAACAATGCGACAGATAACAGTGCAAACAGTGCAATTAAAGAAACCGAACCGGCGACAATTCTAGGTATTTTAACTTTATTATATAAAAATTCGGTAACAGGCCTTACAATCCAGCTTAATATATATGCAACAATAAACGGTAAAATCAGAGGCAAAATAAAACGGAAACCCAAATACACACCCAGAATAATAATCGCAAGATTTATAAAAAATCTTGTTCTATCATTCATTCCCTCCCATAATTTCATATTATCACCCCTTAACGGATACTAACGGTAAAAGAAATTAAATTTTAAAATTTCTTTTATCATTAGTTTTTGTTATAAGTTTTTTTATATCCTCGGGGATAATTTGAAATAAAAAGGGAATATTAACTTAATCAGAATTTATTTGAGTGATTTACTTATTGTTTCATTAACTTATTTTGCCGTTCCGATTGTTTTTTAGTCCTTTACAATTTCTATCTGAACAAAACGTGTCTTAAAATTAAGCAAATTTTTTATGTTATCATAATTATCTACAATTATATAATTATCATCATGCTGTTTAACTTTTATTGTCATATTCTTATCATATAAAACGGAAGTTTGCTTAATTTCTGAGTCAACCGGATTATCATTCTCTATGGGAATTAAAGTACTTACTTCCTGATTGTTATCAAATTTCAAACGGTTTGGAGAAACCAGCATTTTGGAACGATACTGGGTGTTTTCATAAAAGGCTTTGGCTTCTTCCATTATGATATCGGCAATTGTTTGAGGATCGCAGTATGTGCTGTCTATAACAAGGTCATAATTTGAAAAATCCATATAGTTCAGATTATAAATATCTTTATAACGTATACTTTCTGTTTTTGCTCTCTCTGCAATCAACCTTTTTGCTTCCTCAACCGACGAATATTTTTCGACCGCTCCTCTTTGGTCTTTCATTATACGTTCTGCCGCCACTTCAAGACTTACGGAAACAAATACCTTAAATGAGTGTTCAACAAAATGCCATGCCAGCCTTGAATCAAAAATAATGTTTTTATCTTTGTTTTCCCTGGAAATCCTGGCAGTTTCATCATCAATCATATGATCATATTTTCTGTCGCTCATCATAAGCTGATTAAGCTCCAGAGTACTTAAATTCATTTGCCTTGCGAGTTCTCTTTGAATTTTTCCTGTCGAGTATACCTCAAAATTGTATTTTTCGCTAAGCAGTCTGGCTATTGTGGATTTTCCACTTCCCAAATTGCCTGTTATTGTAATATGCATAAGTTTACCTTCCTTTTAGTTAAAATTCATTAATGTATTATATATAAATTCTTATTAAAATACAACATTATTAAACTATCCGGTTTTTTACATTTTAAATCCTTCTGTTTTTAAAATCCTGCAAAGCATTTATAATAAATCTATTATTATTCCTAATAAAAAATAGCCGATTGGCATCTACTGCATTTTGCCATCGGCTTTTGAACCTTCAGCATTCATTATAACAAGATCAGCCTTAAGCATCTTAACCTCATCTTTATCATGGGTAATTATAATAACTGTCTTGCCTTCAGTCATTTTTTCAACATAACCTATAACCTGTTTTTTTAAATCATAATCCAATCCTTTAAAGGGTTCGTCCATAATCAGTACATCATAATCCAATAAAAGGGCCCTTACTATGGCAACCCTTCTTCTCATTCCCCCGCTTAAAGAAGATACCGGCTTTTTTTCATAATCTGAAAGACCGATTTCATTTAAATTCTTATGTATATATTCTTGTGTAAACTCTTTGCGGCAGACCAGCATAATATTTTTTACCGCATCCCATTGTTCGATAAGTCTGTCTTCCTGAAAGACTGCAGAAATTTTTTTGCCTTTAAGGCCTTCGATTTTTCCCGAATCGGCCCTTTGAAGTCCCATCATTATATTAGCAAGAGTTGTTTTTCCGATACCCGAGGCTCCCATGATGCAGGTTATTGATCCGCTTTTAAATGTCATGGAAACATTTTTTAGTACCTGCTGTCCATTGAAACACTTATTTAAATTAAGTACCTTTATATCCATAGTCCGCCCCTTTCTTAAGGTTTATTTTCAATATCTTTATACTGTCCGTAATTACCGATAATATTAACAACAATCTTTTCGAACAAAACACTAATTATAATTATAACAGCAGTCCAGGCAAAAAGCTCTTTTATCATCAGATAAAGTTTGGCTTCATATAAATTTAAACCTATGGAATTGGCAGGTCTTCCGATAACTTCCGCTGCTATTCCCGATTTAAAACTAAATCCAAGGCCTACCGAAACCGCAGATGCCAAAAATGGCATAATGGCAGGAAAATATATGGCCTTTATCCGTTTCCACCTGCTCAATCTAAAAACCTTAGCCATCTCAAGCAGCTTTACATCCGTGCTTCTTAATCCATATAAAAGATTGGAAAAAGATATGGGTATTACCATTAAAAAAGCTATCAACACAGAAAGATTTTTCGAGCTAATCCATACCAGAGCCAAAATTATAAACGAAGCAACGGGTGTTGATTTAATTATTTTCATCAGGGGTGATATAAGTTCATAAATAAGCTTACTTTTATAAGAAATAACAGCCAAAAATATTCCCGAAACAATCCCTAGAAAAAAGCCGATAAAAATCCGTATAAATGAATTAAGTATACTGAGCCAAAATAAAGGTCTTGCAGCCAAATCAAATATAGAAAGCAGCACGGATAAAGGAGAGGGCAAAAACAGTTCCTGGTTAATTATTCTGCAGGCCGCTTCCCATACAAATATCCAAAAGATAAGCACAAAAAACTTAATTCCGTGTTTTTTTACCCGTTTTTTTATTTGCTCCGTTTCATGTCCACCTTTCCGGCCCGTTTTTTCTTTATTCACCTGATTTGCCCCTCCTTCTATATATACTTTAAGCCGGATTTATAAACTTTCATATAACCATGGTATTTTTTATGGGTTAATGCCTGTCGTATAAATTAATATTACAACATATCCGGCTGAATTATTTTTTATTAAGGAATATAGTAAAAGTCCTCGGAAGGCAACGCTCCTCCAACAGAGTTGGGATTTTGCCCGAACAAAATATTAAGATATCTTTCCGCCATTTCCTTCATATCAGAGCCGTTTACAAAAGTTATATTGCAGTAAGGAATGGCTTTTTTTGCAACCGCGGCCTTAAAAAGCCCGAACTTTTCCACCAGTTGTGAAGCAGCGTCCACATTTTTGTTTACAAAATCCGTTGAAACCTGATATTCCTTTAAGAAATCATTTACGGCTTCAGGATTATTCTCAAGGAAATTTTTGTTTACTGCCAGCACACCGGTAACAACTCCGTCACCGTCGTTTAAAGCCTTCCATTCCTCATCAATATTTATTGCAATCCGCACCTTGTCGTTATTCATCATTACAGTTGTAACATAAGGCTGAGGAAGCATAGCTATGGCATTGTCGGTCTCGCTTAATATTGCAGCCACTTCCGTAGCTTCAGTCTTATATTCAACTGTAACATCCTTTTCCGGATCTATACCATAGGAATTAAGCAGATAATTTAAGGTATATTGCGGTGTAGTTCCGTATCCCGTAGAGTATATGGTTTTCCCTTTAAGGTCTTCCACCGTTTCAATAGAAGTTCCGGTTTCAACTATATAAAGAACACCCAAAGTATTAATTGCCGCAAGTTTTATCTGGCCCTTTGTCTTGTTGTAAAGTACCGATGCCAGATTGCAGGGTACGGCGGCGATATCAAAATCACCCTTTATAAGTCCTGCACTGATTTCATCGGCTTCTCCCGCAATAGTAAAATTATAATTATGAAGGGTATTATTATTTTCGGAATCTTCCATAAGTTTTACCATACCTATTCCGGTGGGCCCTTTTAATGCCGCTACATTAATATTAAGTTTTTCTTTAACTTCCACGTTATCTGCGGCACTTTTATTATTTGTATCTTCTTCTATGTTATCTTCATTATCAGCCGCTGTTTCTTGTTTGTTATCTTCCTCATTGCTACCGTTATCATCCGCAGCCTCGTTTAAGGCATTATTTTTGTTTTTTACATTATTAGAACCCTTTTTGCAACCGGCAAATAAAAGGGTTGCCAGAATTGCCGTAAAGATTATAACAAATGCACATTTCATCCGGTTAATAATCATTTTTTTTGTACTCATATTATGCCTCCGTTTCTATTTTTTTGAGAATATGGTTTTTACGCTGACTCCCTTTAACATTCCCAGCTTACCTGCAAGGGAACTGATTACATCCTGTCCGGCATGGAGTACTATGCTTATGATACTTATATTTTTCTCGCGGAAAGGGATACCCATCCTGCCTATGATATGCTCGCCGTATTCATGCAAAATTTCATTCAGCTTTTGCACCGACTCCATATCTTCCACAATAATTCCTATGTGGGCAATCCTTTTATCCATTGTTTCACCTCCGAAAAAAAACCCTATGCACAGGCTTTTTAGCCTACTGGCATAGGGATTATTATAATCAAGCATTATATGTAAGTTCCTTATTCTTCGGGCTTCCCCTTTGAATCAGGCTCAACTATATAACTCCTATGCCTTTCTGTCAGGATGTCCTTCTAGATTGGCATAGTAATTCTAGCATTTTGTTAATTTTATGTCAATATTAATAAAAATAATTATTATAAAAGTTGTACGTATAAAAGGCTTTATATTATACCTTAAACCGGTATCCGACTCCCCAAATAGTCTCAATATATTGAGGTTTGGATGTATTACTCTCAATTTTTTCACGGATTTTCTTTATATGCACGGTTACGGTAGCTATATCGCCTATAGTTTCCATGTCCCAAATCTTCCTGAATAGTTCTTCTTTAGTGAATACACGGTTGGGATTTTCGGCCAAAAAAGTCAGCAAATCAAATTCCTTAGTGGTAAAGATTTTTTCTTCACCGTTAACAAATACTCTTCTGGCCGTTTTATCAATCTTCAGTCCGCGAATTTCAATAACTTCGTTTTCTTTTTGTCCGGAACCGATTAACCGTTCATATCTGGCAAGATGGGCTTTTACTCTGGCTACCAGCTCACTGGGACTAAACGGCTTTGTTATATAATCGTCGGCTCCCATACCTAAGCCTCGGATTTTGTCAATATCCTCTTTTTTGGCGGATACCATAATAACCGGGATGTTTTTCTCTTCTCTGATTCTCCTGCATATTTCAAAACCGTCCATATTGGGTAGCATTAAATCCAGGATTATCAGGTTAAAGTCTTCTTTTAAAGCCCGTTCAACCCCTATATCTCCCGTTGTTTCAACTTCAACTTGAAAGCCGGATAGTTCCAGGTAATCTTTTTCAAGCTCCGCTATGGCTATTTCGTCCTCAATAATTAGAATCCTCTTCATTTTATTCCTCCTGACTGGAATAAGGTATCCTGATTATCCGTACTGCTCTTTTTCAAAGTAAAGCTGATAGTCGTTCCTTCATGCATTTTACTGCAAGCCCATATCTTTCCTGAATGATCTTCAATTATCTTTTTTGCTATGGCTAGTCCAAGACCGCTTCCTCCTGTTTTGGTACTTCTTGAAGCATCCGCCCTGTAGAAACGGTCAAATATATACGGTAAATCTTCTTTTGCAATACCCATTCCGTTATCTTCTATATCTACCTGCACATAATTACCACAGTCATTAATAATAATCTTCACTATGCCTTCAGGTTTGTCCATATATTTTACAGAATTTCCGATTATGTTATGGATAACCCTCTTTAACTGTTCCGCATCTGCGACTACTTTAACATCATGCTCCACAAAATTTTCGTAAATAACTTTAATGTTTTTAACTTCAAGTTCCAGTTTCAAATCTTCCACACAGTCTTCAAAATAGTCGTAAAGCCTAATGTTGGTAAAAGTATATGGAATGGTGTTGCAGTCAATCCTGGTATAAAAAGCAAGTTCATCAACCAATACAGATATATCATTGGCTTTCATATATATGGTCTTAAGATATTTTTCCTGCTTTTCCTTGGTGTCGGCAACACCATCCAGAAGTCCTTCCGAATATCCTTTAATGGCAGTAAGCGGTGTCTTTAAATCATGGGAAATATTGCTGATTAATTCTTTAATATCTTCCTCATATTTTATCCTATCCTCAATCAGCTTTTTTAATCTTAATCGCATATTTTCAAAGTCATCGCAAAGCTGTCCAATCTCGTCATTCGAAACTGATGTTACACAGTAATTAAGATCCCCTTCTTTAATGTGATGGGTCGCAAGCCGTAATACATCCAAAGGTCTAATAATGCTTCTGTATATCCAAAATATAAGCAAAGATGCGGTAAGAAAAAGTATTATTATAAAAGATATGGCGCTCTGAATGGCAACGGCTTTAATTTGCGGCATGAGCACATCCAGGTCTGTTATTACATATATCGTACCCTTGCTGCCGTCTGTATACTCAAAATCCTGTACTTTGACCAAAAAAGGATTTTTTCCGCCCAGATAAATTCCTCCGTCAACTTCGGTGCTGCCGGTACCATACTCAGGTAAGAGGCCGCCGATTATTTCAAATTTTTCTTCGTTTCCTATATATATAAATTCTTTTTCTTTACGCACAGCAAGAAAAGAATGTTTGTTCTTTAGCAGGGAATTAAGCTCTTCGTAATAAGCGGGATCACTTAGTTTTTCGGGTATATTACGGGAATACAGCTTAATCTCATTATATACGCCTCTGGTTATACGGTTAAAAATCTGTATGGGATTTGTAATAACCTGTAAGGTCTTAGCCTCTACATCATACGAGGAATTAATGGAATACATCTGAAAACGCACAATGGTACCGGCCGTAACAGAGATTAAAACCACAGGCATAGCTATCATTATGAGGAATGCAATAATTAATCTGGACTTTAGTTTCATTTATCCACCTGTTTCTAATAAGGGCTTTCTCAGATTAGTATAACACAGACAGGCCAATCTTGCATCTTAAGTAAATATAATATTTATAAAGTAATTATTAAGTTAAGAGCTATTTTAGATAAGCTTTCAGTTCCTCTGCCTTGTCGGTTCTTTCCCATGTAAAATCGGCATCGTTTCTTCCGAAATGGCCGTAAGCGGCTGTCTTTTTGAATATAGGTCTTCTAA
>CAZIHC010000095.1:0-8193 GCA_964538605.1 uncultured Herbinix sp.
ATCACCGATCGGAATGATGCTGCCCTCAAAATTTTTACCGTATATAACGGACGGATCGGCAGGAAGCTTACGGTATTTACTTTTCTGGAAGGATGAACCGTTATCGGCACCGTTAGTACCGTTTTTTCCGTTTCCTCCCGATTTACCGCTGTTGTCATTACTACCGTTTCCGCCTGTTTTACCGTCATTGTCACTTTTTCCGTTACTGCCGTTTATACCGTTGCCGTTATTAATACTATTACCATATCCGCTTGCGTTTTGGGCTGAACCGGAGTTTTCGGCAAAACCGTAAATATAATTGTCATCAGTTATTACATTGTCATTATCGTTGTCCCTGCTATAACCGTAATTGGCCGGATCCCACATCTCTTTATCCATACTTTCGGCCACATTATTACCGTGTGGATTTTTCAGTTCATCGGCTTTTACAAACTCATAATAAGGCTCAACATATGTCCCGTCATCCTCATCGTCGTCATCGTTTTCCCTTAGGAATGCCGGGAGCCTGATTTTTCTGTTTTCCTCACTTTTTATGTATTCAAAAGTTACAGATATGTCATATCCGAACCTTTTTTTAAAAACTTCAGCAAAATAGCCTTTAAGTTTTTCGCATTTATCAATTACTACGCAGTTTTCTCTGGATTTTACTATGATACGGTTTTCCTCGGCCTTAATATCAGCCTGGGTCAAAATATGGTATGTTAAAATACTTTCTTCTTTCAACTCTTCCAAGATGCTGTCAAAATATATGGAAAACAGCTCTTCAAAGCTGTAATTGCCATCAAGTTCAAAATAAGGCTTTATAAAGGCCTTATTGCCGGTTCTTTTAAAGAGCTGCCTATAAAGTATTTCTTCCATTTTTCTAATATCGGTCCTATGTATCAGCTTGTTGCTTTTTATATGAATGCAAATGTTTTTGCTCTGTCTTGACGCAACAACTTTTACAACCTCAACAGAACTGAATACATCCCATAATTCACTGTCACATTTCAAATTCTCAAAAGCTTCAAAAAACAGCATGGAGCATTCACCCATTCTTTATCCGGTATACGTTCTTCAATATATCGATTGTTCCTTGAGTACGTTTGTTCATTATTTTGTAAGCGTGTTTATGTTGATTATCATTAATATTTCCAGTTTTCCAGTTCATGTCGAAGGGCATTAAGAAGCTCGTTTTCGGGAACTTTACGGATAATTTCACCCTTTTTGATTAAAATACCGACCCCGTTGCCGCCGGCAATTCCTATATCAGCTTCCTTTGATTCACCAGGCCCGTTTACAACACAACCCATAACGGCAATCCTGATATTCAGATCAAGATCTGCCACCATCTCTTCCACTTGACCGGCAAGCTTGATTAAATCTATCTGCGTTCTGCCGCAGGTAGGGCAGGATACTATATCTATTCCGCCATTTCTGAAACCTAAAGTCTTTAATATAAGCTTTGCGGTTTTGACTTCTTCAACCGGATCACCGGTCAGGGATACACGTATCGTATCCCCAATTCCCTGATATAGTATTATGCCAAGGCCAACCGAAGACTTTATATTTCCTGCATTTATAGTGCCGGCTTCGGTGATGCCTACGTGAAGAGGATAATTGGCTTTTTTTACAATAAGTTCATGGGCTTTTATGCACATCAGTACGTCGGAAGATTTTATACTGATAACAAGATTGTCATACCCCATATCTTCAATTCTTTTAACATTATTTAAAGCACTCTCCACCAGTCCCTCGGCATTAACATGTCCATACTTTGCCAGTATTTCTTTTTCCAAAGATCCGCTGTTAACACCCACCCGGATAGGGATGTTTCTTTCTCTGGCTGCGTCAACAACGGCTCTTAACTTTTCATCACTGCCGATATTGCCGGGGTTTATACGGATCTTATCGGCTCCGTTTTCAATGGCGGCTATAGCCAGCCTGTAGTCAAAATGTATATCCGCAACCAAAGGTATGGCAATCTGCTTCTTTATTTCCTTTAAAGCTTTTGCGGCTTCCATATTCGGCACCGCACAGCGTATTATATCGCAACCCGCTTTGGTAAGCCTGTTTATCTGCTCGACTGTACCATCAACATCTTCTGTTTTAGTGTTTGTCATAGACTGGATCAGAATGGGGTTACCGCCTCCTATTACCCTGTTTCCGATCCGAATCACTTTCGTATGTTCTCTATACATTTTATCATACCTTCCCAATGCCTGAAGCCTTTCGGCCCGGGCTTTTATCCGAATATTTTTCTGAAGTCATTAAATACTACAATAACCATTAAAATCATTAAAAGTGCAAGGCCAACAAAATGCACCATGGCTTCCTTTTCTTTTGGAACCGGTTTTCTTCTTATGGCTTCTATTATAAGAAATACAAGCCTTCCGCCATCAAGGGCAGGCAAAGGAAGTAGATTTATAACACCGAGATTGGCGCTCAAATACATGGCAAAATTAATCAGGTTAAGAAGTACATACCCTACTCCTTCATCCTCGGTCTGCTCCACGATATTATCTACAATAGAAACTATACCGACAGGCCCGCTGATTTCATTAATGCTTGCCTTACCGGATATGAGATACTTCAAGCTGCTTATGGTATAGTTAATATTGTATTTCAGTTCCAGGAAGCTGTACTTTAAAGCCGTAAGCGGTGAAACTTTTTCCCTGTATAAATTATAATACAAACCGAGCTGATACCCTGTCGTTACCAGCTTAGGTGTAATTTTTACCGTCTTTTCCGATTTTCCGCGTTTATAGGTTATTTCTAAAGGTTCGTCGGTCAAAGGATTAGCCTCAAAATAATTCGCCAAATCCTTGCCTGTCTTTATAGGAGTTTGATTAATGCTCGTAATAATATCCCCCGGTACAATTCCGGCTTCATAAAGAGGCAGGCCCGGCTCAACGACCAAAAGAATAGCTTCATCCGTCTCACTGCTGTACTCGATTCCCAGTCTGTAGTGAGGAGGCATAAGTTTTGGAAAAACGGTCGTATTATAGGTTTTGCCTTCTCTTTCATAGGTAACTTCGATCGGATCTCCGTTTACCGGATTGAAAAAGAAATACAAATCCAATTCCTTACCGAAATTTATTCTCTTGCCATCAAATTTCTTTATTATATCCCCGTCTCTTAACCCGGCTTCGTATACTGCTGTATCTTCCCGTACATTTAAAACTTCGGGATAATCAACCCCTGCCAAGCTTGTTATCACAAAAGCCAATACCAAAGCTAGGATAAAATTAAAGAAAGCACCGGCAAAAATAACAGAAAATCTTGCCCATACTCCCTTCTTATGAAAGGCTCCTTCGTCTTCCACTTCTTCGTCTTCTCCAAGCATCATACAGGAGCCCCCGATTGGCAAAAGTTTTATGGAATATCTGGTACCGTTTTTTACAAAACTTGCAATTCTCGGCCCCATTCCCAAAGAAAACTCAGTTACCGTAATATTATTCTTCTTTGCGAGCAAAAAATGACCAAGCTCATGGATGAAAATAATAATCCCCAAAATCAATATAGCTATAATAATATTCATATGCATTTTCCTTTCCGGTATCCGGCCATTTAGTCAAGCTTGCCGGATTTTATGATTTCTTCTATAAAATCATATGTTTGCTGTTCTATCTTAAGAATTTCATTTAATGTGGGAGAAGAAATAAGGGTATGATTCTCCATAGCCATATTTATTAGCTTAGGAATATCCAAGAATCCGATTTTCCCCTCCAAAAATCTAGCTACCGCTCTTTCATTGGCGGCGTTAAAAACCGTAGGCATGCTTCCGCCGGTTTCTCCGGCTTTTATGCCAAGTTTCAGTCCGTAAAATGTTTCCGTATCCGGTTCTTCAAATGTAAGCCGGGAAAGTTTTATAAAATCAAGTCTTTCTCCCAGTTTCATTTCCTTTCGTTCGGGATAAAAAAGGGCATATTGAATGGGAAGCCTCATATCCGGCAGCCCCATCTGAGCAATTATACTTCCGTCTAAGTATTCCACCATTGAGTGAATTATACTCTGTGGATGCACAAGAATTTGGATTTTTTCTATGGAAATATCAAAAAGCCATGCAGCTTCCATAACTTCCAGCGCTTTGTTTACCAAAGTTGCGGAATCTATCGTTATCTTGGGGCCCATCTTCCAGTTCGGGTGTTTTAGAGCATCCTTTGCGGTAACATCTTTCAGGTCTTCTTTTTTCATTCCCCGAAACGGGCCGCCTGATGCCGTAAGAAGAATTTTATGAATATTTTTTCTGTCTTCACCGTTAAGGGCCTGAAAAATGGCAGAATGCTCGCTGTCCACAGGCAAAAGTTTTATATTTTTCTCCTTGCATAAAGGTATAATAATATGCCCTGCTGTTACCAAGGTTTCTTTGTTGGCCAGGGCTATGTTTTTTCCGGCTTTTATCGCTTCTACGGTTGGCACAATTCCTATCATGCCTACCATAGCAGCAACAACAGTATCGACCGAATCTAATGTTGCGCATGATATTAACCCGTCCATTCCGGTTTCGACACGGACAGATAAATCTTTTATTTTTTCCTTAAGGTCTCTTGCCTTATTCTCATCAAAGACGCAGACAAGATCAGGGCCAAACTCCCTAATCTGAGTTTCCAAAAGGTCAATATTCGAATGGGCTGCCAGGGCTCTTACCTTTATTTCATCCCGGTGCTGTCCTACAACCTCCAGGGTCTGAACTCCGATGGAACCGGTAGACCCCAAAATTGCAATTTCTTTCATATTTCCTCCGTCTAAAATCCTATCAAAGAATTATGTTCTTTTTGTGTCTTGATATCTTATGTAACTTTCATCTATTACCGTGTTATGTTCTGGAATAATACCGCCAGATAATACACTATGGGCGCGGTAAAAATTATGCTGTCAAATCTGTCCAAAATCCCGCCATGACCGGGAATCAATTTCCCATAGTCTTTAATATCAAAGTTTCTTTTAATTGCCGAAGCAGCCAAATCGCCGGTCTGGGAAATAACACTGGATGCCGCGCCGATTATGGCAAATAAAAGCCTGGGATTATTTACTTCAGTAATTTTGCTTCCCAAAGCCAGAGCATATAAAAATCCTATTAATCCTGCTCCTAAAATTCCTCCTATGCAACCTTCAACAGATTTTTTCGGGCTAAGCCTGGGAAAGGCCTTGTGTTTTCCAAAAACCATACCTACGGCATAGGCACAGGTATCGGAACCCCAGGCTCCTATAAAAATAAGCCATACTAAAATAGCCCCGTCATCGAACATCCGAACCCTGTATACATAAGACAACATTACAGCCACATAAAACAGGCCGAAAAATGTTGTCATTACCTGCTCTATTCGATACTTGGGATATGAAACCACATATATTATCATAATCAGTAAAAGAAAGATTATTATCAATGGCATAAGATATTCTGTTTTTCCAAAATAGATTAAGGCATAATAAATAAGTGCCGCCAGGTATCCAACAATACCAACTGCCGATTTTTCGATTTTTAATATCTTGTAAAGCTCTGACATACCTATTAATGAAATTAAAAGCAAGGTCCCAAAAAGCACCTTATCTCCCGTTACTACAACCGCAATGGCTATCGCCAAAAGAATAATACCGCTGATTAACCTTGTCTTAAACATGATCTACCTCTTTCCTACTCGATTATACCGCCAAATTTTCTGGTCCTGCTTGAATAATACTCGACGGCTTTCAATAATTCATCCTTGTTAAAATCAGGCCAAAGTACATCGGTAAAGTAAAATTCGGTATAAGCCATCTGCCACAAAAGAAAATTGGATAGCCGTTGCTCGCCGCTGGTACGTATTAAAAGATCCGGTTCGGGAATCCCCCTGGTATCCAGATACTGCGAAAAGAGTTCTTCGTTTATATTTTCAAGGGATACCTTATTTTCCAATACGTCCTTAGACAAGGCTTTAACCGCACGAATTATCTCATCTCTGCTTCCGTAATTTATAGCTACCTGAAAATTCAGGCCTGTATTCATCTTTGAGGCTTCTTCCAGTTCCTTGATTTTTACTTGTATATCCTGCGAAAGTCCGGATATATCTCCGATAATTCTAACTCTCATGTTATTCTTTTTACTGGTACCGATACTGGTTTCAAGATAGTTTCGAAGTAGCTTCATTAATGCATCCACTTCTTCTTTCGGTCTTTTCCAGTTCTCTGTTGAAAAAGCATATACCGTAAGATATTTTATTCCCATACGGTAAGCATCTTCGCATATTTTTTCTACGACTTTACTCCCCTGAGCGTGGCCGTAATTTCTGGGCATCTTTCTTTTCTTTGCCCATCTGCCGTTGCCGTCCAAAATAATGGCAACATGATTCGGTATTTTCAGATTATTTTCATTCATACAATAACACCCATTTCATAGTATATCATTAAATAGGGGTGTCCCAAAAGGGTTATTTAAAAAACTTTTGCGGACACCCCCTAATTTATCATTATATAAATATTATGGCAAATTTTATATGCCAATTCTATCCAATCTTTTCCGGCAGCAATTGATACTGATGTATACAATAAACATATGTAATTATTACATCTGTTAAACCATATGCAAATGCAAACATTTGACCAGCTTAATACAAATGTAATTATTACATATGCCTGACATTTTCACTGCCAGACTTATATTGCATGTACATCCCTCTGATGCATCAAACAGAGTAAAACAGGCATATAACCTCAATTACTATTTAACTCAGAGTTTGCATTATACGGTAAGAATTTCTTTGGACTTAGCTTCAGTTATTTCATCAATTTCTTCAATATAAGAATCCGTTAACTTTTGGCATTCCTCTTCAAGGTACTTCCATTCATCCTCAGAAATCTCACTGGACTTATTCATTTTCTTAAAGGCATCATTGGCATCCCTGCGAATGTTTCTGATAGCCACTTTGGCATTTTCAGCCCTCTTTTTGACGTCTTTAACCAGTTCTTTTCTTCTTTCTTCCGTAAGCTCAGGAAATACCAGGCGAATTACCTTACCGTCATTGCTGGGTGTTATGCCCAAATCGGAAGCCAGTATTGCCTTTTCGATTTCCTTTATCATTCTGCTTTCCCAAGGTTGAATTTGAATTATTCTGGCTTCAGGAACGGATACGTTTGCTACCGCCTGTATCGGAGAAGGTTGTCCGTAATAATCCACCCTTATTTTATCCAATAAACGAGGATTAGCTCTGCCTGCACGAATTGCGGTGAACTCTTCTTTAAGATTTTCCAAGGTTTTGTTCATTTTTTCCTCATAAGGTTTCAGTCTTTCATCCATTATTTCTCCCTCCTCGTATTATATATTTCTTATTTAATTAGTCTTTTGTACTTTAAGACAAGACATCTAAACAGTAAGAGTAGTACCGTTTGATTGACCGTTGGCGGCTTTTACAATGCTGTTTTCTCCAGAAAGACCAAACAGCAATATAGGCATTTTATTGTCGATGCACAAAACCGCCGCAGTAAGGTCAATGACTCCAAGCTTTTTATCCAAAACTTCCTGTAACGAAATAACATCGTATTTTTTTGCATCTGGATTAATCTTTGGATCACTGTCGTAAACACCGTCAACGTTTCTTGCCATCAAAATAATATCGCAATCCAACTCAATGGCCCGAAGCGCCGTTGCCGTATCCGTAGAAAAATAAGGATGACCGGTTCCTCCGGCTAAAAATGCCACTCCACCGTTTTTCATGAAATTAAGAACTTCGTCCTTAGAAAACAGCTGTGTCATGCTTCCACAGGAAAACGGAGTGAAGATTTTTGTGTCAAGTCCTACATAGCGGAAAATTTCAGATACATAGATGCAGTTCATGACAGTAGCCAGCATACCGATTTGGTCAGCTTTGGTCCTGTCGATAGTTTCACTGCTTCTTCCTCTCCAGAAATTACCGCCTCCGATTACTATACTTACTTCACAACCGTCTTCTGCCAGGGTTTTGACTTGTCTTGCCACACTCAGGCAAGTTTCTTCATCAAAGCCCATTTTCTTGTCTCCGGCCAATGCTTCCCCGGAAAGTTTAAGTAATACCCGGCTGTATTTTTTCATAAAATGAAAGCCTCCATATCAAAAATCTTTTGATATGATTATGCGAAACCATACCTATAATACTCTATCACAACAAGCCGGATTTATCAAGCTATTCAAATATATTGTCCAGGTTATTTAAATTGCAAGTTTAATTGCCTTACAAAATCTTACAGAACCCTGTTTTA
>CAZIHC010000096.1:0-8114 GCA_964538605.1 uncultured Herbinix sp.
TCCGAATACAGCATCATTTGAAGATGCAAAAAGGGAAGTTATCTTCTATCCTGAAGCGGAAATAAATGAAGGACGCAACGTTATAGGCAAAATTTCATATACTTACGGTGGAAAATATGTAGGCGGTGCGGATATCCTGTTTAACAATGCAGATACTCCTAAGTTAAATCATTATTATGTTGACAGAAAAGAAGTTCAAAATAACGCAGGCGAAACCAATGAGGACAATCCACCCGATGACGATTCTGAGCAAACAAAGTCTAACGGTTATTTTCGACCTGTAATAACAGCAATAATTGTAGGTTTCTTTGTTTTGGTAATAGGTTTGTATTTTGTTCTTGTAGAAATGCCAAGGTTAAAACGCAGAAAAGCTTATTATAAAAGACGGGCCGAAAGAAAAAGATATATGGACGATAATTACCTTGACTTATAAAAATAATTATTAAATAAAAAACTGCCGTGATTTTAAATCATAATTTATTATAATTATGACTTAAAATCACGGCAAATGAATTTATATCGGTGTTAAGTTTATGTCATTCTAAATATCTTTAAATAATTTATAATTATATCTTTAAATCATATATAATTAAATCTTTAAATTATTTATAATTAAAATTGTCCTGATAAGATTGCAGCAAAGTAATAACTTCCTTTAACTCTTCTTCGTAATTGATACCCTTGCATATTCCCCTTACAGCCTCTATTATTTCTTTAGAATCCTGATAACTGATATTTGCAGGTATATTCCGATTATTTATCTGTCCTTCTTTTTCATTTTTTAATAAAGTACAGATCTGTTTTAATTCTTCTTCTGTTCTGTTTATACTTTTTTTTAGTGCCGCATATGTTGCTTTTTGTATGTTTAACATCTCTGTCAGAGCCACATCCCGTTTTTTTGCATCAAGCTTTCTGGCTTCATCCCATAGAAGCAACGTTTTCTTATACCTGCCGGATATATGCTCCCAGACGGAATCAAACCATAAATATCCCGTAAGTATAACCACAATTCCTATTCCGATAATACTGAAAAAATCCTGTTTAGGTGCATTTAAAAGATATGCTTCTCCAAGAATAGCTATAATAAAACCGGCACCAAAAAGTATAATGCTTATTTTGCTTTTCATTCGTATCTACCGCCCGCTTTACATTGTCATCATATATATCGGCATAAATGTTTCTTATATTAACTTAAGGGAATTCTTACGGTAAATTTAGAACCTTTGCCAAGCTCACTTTCCAATTGAATAGTTCCTCCGTAATAATTGACTATATGCTTAACAATAGAAAGGCCGAGCCCTGTTCCGCCCATTTTTTTGCTTCTTCCTTTATCAACCCGGTAAAACCGTTCAAAAACCCGGGCTTTTGATTCTTCAGGAATTCCTACTCCTGTATCCTCTACAATAAATATGACTTCGTTGCCTTCTTTTTTAATTATGATATTTACTTTCCCGTTAGGTTTATTATATTTAATTGCATTTGATATAAGGTTGTTTAAAAGTTCCTTCATTTGTCCGTCATTTGCCTTAATAGTAAGAGGTTGACAATTAACTTCTATTGTAATATTGTTTTGTGCCGCCATAGGTTTTAAAGAAGCTATAACCTCATTTACCAGTGGAGTTATTCTTATGTCTTTTATAGTAACCTCCGCTTCTTTTGTTTCCAGACGGGAAATCATTAAAATATCGTTAATCAGGTTTGCCATATTCTGAGCTTCTTTTTTTATCCGGTATAAAAATTCTTTCTTCATTTCTTCATTGGCAGCCATGTCATTTTCCAAAAGTTCAACGTATCCCCTGATAGAAGTAATTGGGGTTTTAAGTTCATGAGAAACGTTTGTGAAAAATTCCTGTCGTACCATTTTCTCAAATTCTATTTTCTTTAAGGATTCTTTTACCACATCCGCCATTCGTTTAGTAGTATCGGCGATTAAATTCAGTTCATAGTATTCATACGTCCGGAAAGAAAACTCCGGAATGTTCTCTTTTAGCTTTAACATTTCTTCGGAAATCTCATATAGAGGTCTTGTAATGGATCTTGCAAGGCTATTTGCCAGGATCATGGAAATCAAAAGTGTAACTCCCAGGCTTAAAATAAAAGCCGGAAGCAGTATAGACATATAACTGAATACCCCTGAAAAGGGTTTTGATAACCTAAGAATATAATTTCCCTGTTCTGACTTATAGGAAACATAAAGCATTGATATATTCAGGCTTTGAGATTTCCTCTTAGCATATCCAATACCATCTTTTATTGCTTTTTGAATTTCTTCCCTGTCCAAATGATTTTCCATAGATAAAAGATCTGATATTTCACTATCAACGAGAACATTTCCTTCGGTATCTATAATCGTAAGCCTGGATTCGGCATCCTCTAATATATCGCTTAATTTATTAAGCTGTTTTTTCAAATCTTTTTTATAATCCAGTGATTGGTCTATGATTTTAATAATATTAAGTAGGTTTTCTCTGGTTTTATCAAGCAAAATATTGCCGATTGCGGCACAAAAAATGCTGCCGCTAAGTATTAACGCCAGTAAAAGTATAATTATATAATTTTTAAATATTGCTCTTTTCATAACTCTTCACTAACGGTATCCTTTTATTTTTGCTTTTATTTTTTTGATTTATTACTACTATATTTATTTTTATTTTATAAAACGGTAACCGACACCCCGGATAGTTTTTATTACAGATCCCATAGGCCCAAGTTTTTGCCGCAGGGAACGAATATGAATATCTAAAGTTCTTGATTCTCCCACATATTCGTATCCCCAAATATGATTAAGCATTTCATCTCTTGAAACTACCCGAAAGCTGTTTTCAAAAAGATACAGCAACAGCGCATACTCTTTATAAGTAAGCTCAACCGGTTTATTTTCTACGAACACTTCTCTGGTCATCGGATTTATAGTAAGTGCTCCAACAGTCAAAGGCTCTTTGATTTCTTCTTTATCTACCCTTCTAAGAAGTGATCTTATCCTAGCAGCAAGTTCTAAGATCCCAAAAGGTTTTGTCATATAATCATCGGCCCCGACATCAAGTCCCGCAACTTTATCAAGTTCCTTGTCCTTGGCTGTAAGGCATATTATCGGAATATCTTTTAGCAGTGCATCCTTTCGGATATACTTTATCGCCGAAAGACCGTCCATTCCCGGAAGCATAATATCAAATATGGCCAAATCCGGTTTTTCGTTCTTCATACTTTGTAAAGCAGGTTCCGCAGCCTCAAATGTCCTTATCTTATATCCGAATCCCTCAAGGGCTATCTTAATCAGTTCCCGGATGCTTTCATCATCTTCAATTATATAGATATATCCCATCTTTACCTCCTATTAAGGCTATAACAAACGGATATTGTTCAAGGAGCCGGTTACATGAAATTCGGTCCATTCGCATATATTTACGGCATGATCTCCTATTCTTTCAAAATATTTTGCTATCATTAAAATATCTACACATTGATCCACCTGATCAGACGATGTTTTTAAGATACCGGCAACCTCAAGCTTAACCTTATCAAATAATTCATCTACATAATCGTCCCGTTTTATAATATCTCTTGCTTTATTTAAATCAAGACATGTAAATGCTTCCACAGCATCATGAACCATTGACTTAGCTGCCATTCCTATTTCGGGAATATGCTTAACCAGATCATATATATGCTCTCTTTTTTCACGAATAATAAGCTCAGCTATATCTGCAGCATGATCTCCGATACGTTCCATATCTGTGACCACTTTTAAGGCTGTCGTTACCATCCTAAGATCACCTGCAACAGGCTGCTGTCTGACAATTAAGTATAAGCACCGTGCTTCAATGGCTTTTTCTATATCGTTAATGATTCTGTCCCCCATTATTATATCTCGGGCCAAATTCACATCCTGATTTTTAAAAGCTGTCATTATATTATCAATTGCAGCTTCTATTAAGCCGGCCATTTCATATAAATCATCTTTTAGCAATTTCAGTTCTGTATCAAAATTAATTCTTGCATTCATTATATCCACCTTCATTATAATTTTAATTTCGTTATCTGTCTATGTCAAACTCTCATAACAACTATATGCTGAAAATTACAACAAACATTAATATGCCCTTTAAACTGCTTATCTATAAACAGAAAACTATTTGTAAATTAACCTTATATTTATCCAAATCTGCCCGTAATATAGTCCTCTGTCCGTTTATCTGAAGGTCTTGTAAACAAGTTATCAGTTGAAGCATATTCTACTAATTCTCCCATTAAAAAAAATGCGGTGTAATCGGAAATCCGGGCAGCCTGTTGCATATTGTGGGTCACTATAACTAGGGTATATCTTTTTTTTAGTTCCAGCATCAGATCTTCTATCTTTAAAGTTGAAATCGGGTCCAATGCGGAAGTAGGTTCATCCATTAATAGCACTTCCGGTTCTACAGCCAATGCTCTGGCAATACACAGTCGCTGCTGTTGCCCTCCGGAAAGCCCTAACGCAGGCTTTTTTAGCTTGCCTTTCACCTCTTCAAATAAAGCTGCATCTCTTAAACTTTTTTCTACAATTTCATCTAATTTGGCTTTATTTTTTATTCCATGAAGTCTGGGCCCATATGCCACATTATCATATATTGACATCGGAAAGGGATTTGGCTGTTGAAATACCATTCCTACTTTTTTTCTGAGCAAAGTAGTATTCACTCTTTTATCATATATATCCTCTCCATCCAGTTTTATTGTTCCCGTTAATTTTACTTCCGGTATAAGATCGTTCATCCTATTTAAAGTTCTAAGAAATGTGGATTTTCCGCATCCAGAAGGTCCTATAAGAGCCGTTATTGACTTTTCTTTTATATTCAAATCAATATTTTTTAAAGCATGATTTGAGCCGTAATATAAATTAAGATTTTTAACATTTATTTTGTCTTTCAATATAACTTCCTCCGTTTTATGATATATTTTAATTTCAAATTTATTATCCACATACCGGCCTTTATTTGCGCTTTTTATCCACATTCATCTTGTTTAATAAATATTTTGTTGACACATTAATACCTAAAACCATAACCAGAAGAACAAATGCTATACCGAAGGCTGTATCATATTTTGCCTTTTCCATACTTAGGAATAATTCTATGGTAAGAGTTCCATCAGGCTGCAGAATCTTTTTAAGTAGACCTTCGAAATATTGGCCTAATTTTGGTAGCAAGTGGCCGCTTCCTGCGGTAAACATTAAAGCTGCCGATTCTCCAACAATTCTTCCGACAGACAGAATAATTCCGGCTATAATTCCCGGCATTGCTGACGGAAGTAAAATAGTTCTGATCATATACCACTTTGTTGCCCCTATGCCTAATGCTCCTATCCGATAACTGTCCGGTACCGCCTTTAGGGCTTCCTGGGTATTTCTCGTAATAAGCGGTAGTATAATCAAAGTAAGAGTTAGAGATCCTGTAAGTAAGGAATATCCCAATTTTAATGTCGTCCCAAAAAATACATAACCGAATAATCCGAAAACAACCGAAGGAATTCCGGATAATGTTTCTGTTGTAAATTTAATTAACCTGACTAATCTACCCGGCCTGGCATATTCATTCAGATATATAGCCGAACCCACACCCAAGGGTATGGCTATCAGCAGAGTAAGAATAATAATATATAATGTATTAACAATATTTCCCGCTATTCCTGTTGTACCTTTCAATGCACTGGATTCAGTAGTTAAAAACTGCAAATTTATATAAGGAATTCCCCTGTAACTTATATAGCCTACTATTCCAACTAAAATAATAATTGAAAGAAAAGCACAAAAATATATGATACCGTAAGCTATTATATCCAGTTGCCTGGTCTTTTTTTTATAAAGAGTTCTTTGTTCCACTTTTTAATCCTTTCTTCATTACTTTATTTAAAATTAAATTTATAATCATTATAAAAGCAAAAAGTATAAGGCCTATGGTATATAAAACCCGTTTATGAGTATCTGTGGCATAAGACATTTCCGCTACAACTGCAGTTGTAAGAAAGCGAACCGAGTTAAAAGGTAAAGGCAAATTGGCATTGTTTCCGGCAACCATTGTGATAGCCATAGCTTCACCAACAGCACGACCCACACCTAGAACAATAGCGGTTACAATACCCGATTTTGCTGAAGGCAAGATAACTTTAAAAATCGTCTGGATACGAGTTGCTCCCAGGGCTAAAGAAGCATCTGCAAACTTCTCCGGTACCGATTTTAAAGCTGATTCACTGATATTGATTACCGTAGGTAGTATCATAACAGCCAGGACTATTACTGCGGAGAGCAAATTAGAACCACCTGTATACTGATGGTCAGGCGTATCCGCAAATAATATAAGTTCTATTTTATACATAAGAGGATTTAAAATTATAATTCCTATTAATCCATATATTACAGATGGTATTGCAGCCAGCAATTCTATCGCCGGTTTAACTATTGAAACCAACGGCTTTGGTGCGGCATATGCCAAAAATATAGCGGTTCCGACTCCAATTGGAACACTTATTAAGACGGCCATAAGGGTTCCAACAACAGAAGTCAGTATTACATATAAAATACCATAAGAAGGTACTTCTGCATTGGGTTGCCAAAGTGTTCCGAAAAGTATCTCTTTTATTCCTACTTCATAGAGAGCCGGAATTCCGCTTATTATCATATATACAGAAATTGAAAATACAGCAAAAACCGCAAAAAAAGCACAAATAGCAAAAATTATGTTTGCAGTTCTTTCAATTTTTTCTTTAGATTGATTATTGTCTATAACAGAGAAACTATTATTCATATTGGCTCCTTTTTTGCCTTACAATTTTTATTCTGCCGGAATTAACCCGATGCTCTCTATCAGTCTTTTTCCTTCTTCTGATGTCAGAAATTCAAAAAATGTTCTGACAATTTCATTTTGCTTTGAAATTTCTCCTGCCGTTGCCATAACAAAAGGCCGGCTTAAAATGTATTTTCCTTTCGCTATATTGTCTGCCGTTGCATCTATTCCTTCAATTTTTACTGCATTAACCGTATCGTCCAATATATCAATAGATACATATCCTATAGCTCCCGGTGTTGTTACCACCTTTGCCATAACTCCTCCCGTGCTGTTTATTTCATTTGCATATTTACATTGATCCTCAATACCTAAAATTTCTTCAAATGCTCCTCTTGTTCCCGAACCGGATTCGCGGCCAATTACTACTATCGGTTGGTCTTTTCCTCCAAGTTCACTCCAATTTTTTATTTTTCCTGTAAAAATACCAATTATCTGATCTTTAGTTAAATCATTTACAGTATTTTCTTTATCAACAATTATGGCTATACCGTCTATTGCAACAATATTCTCTACCGCTCCGGCTTCTTTTTCGCTTTCTTTAAGATTTCTTGATGCATTTCCAATATCTACTGTTCCGGCTATTACTTGCTCAATTCCAGCACTGGAACCTATAAATTCAGTTGATACGGTAACATTTGGATATTTTTCCATAAAGGCTTCTGCCATAATATTTGCCAACTTCTCCATAGAAGTAGAACCTGCCATGGTAAGATGACCGCTTAAATTATCTTCTTTAATTGTCTTTTCATGTTCATTATTATCAGTCATACTATTATTGACATTTTTATTTTGTCTGCCGGAACAGGATACCGTAACACAAAAAGTAGTTATTATCATAGTAGAAAATAAAAAATTTTTTAAAAATTTTTTCATTATACATCCATCCTTTTTTGATTTTCTTTTTTACATTATAAAAATAACATGGTATCCATAACTCCGATACCATGTTTCTGTTTAGATTATGTTAAGTTTATGTAAACCAAAGACATATATATCTTTTATGTAATTAGTTGTCAATAATACTTATTTATAACGCAATAAGGGTGCATAGATATAACTATACATACAGTTTATCTATACACCCTTATTTATATATTTTTATATCGTGCTTAGCGGGATTCGAACCCACGACCTTCCGCTTAGGAGGCGGACGCTCTATCCTGCTGAGCTATAAGCACATAGTCGCAACAAACATATTCTACTATTTGCTTGTCGCTAAGTCAAGAACTTTAATTCAATTTTATTAAAATTTAAATTGCAAGTTTAATTGCCTTACAAAATCTTACAGAACCC
>CAZIHC010000097.1:0-8083 GCA_964538605.1 uncultured Herbinix sp.
TCCAGTAATTCCTGAGCGGTTTAGCTTTTATAGCTTCTTAAATAATTACGAAGTATAGCTCTGGCCGTGTCATATTCATTCAGGGTCAAATACAGTTCAGCCATCTGATTATACGCCGTATCGACCTGCGGCATAAGCCTTATGGCTTCTGCATAATTATTTAATGCTTCTTCATAGTTTTCCTGATATATATATTCCGATGCCTGATTTAAGATTTCTTCATATTTTTTTTCTTTCAGCTTTCCTTCCACAAAGCCCAGTTTAACTTCCAGTTTATCTGATTCTGTTAAAGCCATTCCTTCCTGAATTTCCTCTTTAGCCAAATCATATTTTTCCATAGCAATATAAGAATCTGCAATTTTTATATAAGTTATCTCTTCTTTGCTTTTAATAAGTTTGGCCTTTTCGTATTCTTTAATGGCTTTGTCATATTCTCCGTTAGAAAAGAAAGTATCCCCATATGATATTAACTGATAAAAATTATAATCGGCTTTTCTTGCCGTAATCTCTTCTATCTTTTCCTTAACTGTTGTTGTTTTTCTTTCCTCGTACCGGCTTCTTAGTACTTCTAAGGCTTTGTCATAATCATGAATTCCCGCATATGACTCTGCCAGACCTATGGCCAAGGCTTCCTTGTTTCCGTATTTCATTGACATGGCCTTCCGATAAGCCTCTATAGCCTCTTCATAACTTCCGGCCTCCAGATACTCCTGCGCCATTACAGCCTGCTCTTCATACTTTTTCCTTGCCACATAAGTATTATATGTTATAAGCCCGGCAATCAGGAAAACCAAAACCGCCAATGCTATAATCCATCGTTTTTTATTTCGGCTAAATAATTCTTTAATCATTGCTACACCTCCAAAAGACAGATCACTTAGCCGTCGCCTCCGTCTATTACTGCCTTATAGACTTCCCTCTTGCTTATACCTCTGTCTTTTGCAACCATTTTCATTGCATCTTTTTTGTCGAACCCTTGGTCTGTATACATTTTCATGTGTTCAAAAATGGTTTTTTCACCCCATAAATTTTGCTTATCCTCTTCAATCTCCTCAATTGATTTGCCTTCGATTATTATTAAATATTCCCCTTTCGGTTCCTCCCTCTCATATATAGCTATTGCATCTGACAGGCGGGTTCTTAAAACCGTTTCATGAATTTTGGTCAGTTCCTTTATAACCGCAACCTGTCTGTTTCCCATAGCCTCATATAACTCCTTTAATGTCTTTAGCAGTCTGTGAGGTGCTTCATACAGTATAATTGTACGGGTATCATTGACAAGTTCTCCAATAATCCTTTGTCTTTCCTTTTTATCGGCCGGAAGAAAGGCTTCAAATGTAAATCTTCTTGTAGAAAGTCCCGATAAAGTCAGACCTGTTATTAAAGCACAGGGGCCCGGTAAAGATGTTACTTCTATCCCTGCTTTATAAGCCATTTTAACCAAATCTTCCCCGGGATCTGAAATGGCAGGCGTCCCGGCATCTGTAATAAGGGCAATATCTTTTCCCGATAATAACTGTTCCACAAGGTACCTGGCCTTTTCTGTTTTATTATGTTCATGATAGCTTGTTACAGGGGTATTAATTTCATAATGATTTAGAAGCTTTCTGCTGTGTCTTGTATCCTCGGCAGCAATTAAATCTACCTCTTTTAATGTCCTAATAACCCGAAGGGTAATATCTTCCAGGTTTCCAATTGGGGTAGCGCATATATATAATTTCCCGGCCATATTTATCATACCTTTCTATCCGCTGACAGTACTGTCCGTCCATAGATAAAATCCTATTGCTGATTATATCCGTAAATTTCAAGAATCTCCTCCGTATAGCACCCCGGTTCTTTATAAACAATTAAAGGAGCTTCTACCGAAAGGTTTCTTCCTCCTCCTTTCACAAATTCCAAAAGCACCATATTGGGCTCTTTATTTAAATAAGGATATACCAGTCTCATACGTTTAGGTTCCAATTTATATAAACAACATGTATTTATAATATCCACCAGCCTGAAAGGCCTGTGTACCATATAAAATCTCCCGTTAGGCTTAAGAACCCTGGCCGCTTCCCGGACCACATCTTCCAGAGAGCAAAGTATTTCATGTCTTGCTATGGCTTTTGCCGAATTCGGATTTACGAGTCCATGACTATGGTTCATGTACGGAGGATTGCTTGTAACAACATCAAAGGAAGCCGTTCCAAATATTTTAGAGGCCTCCTTGATATCACCGTAAACAATATCAACTTTATCTTCCAGCTTGTTCAGAATGACGCTCCTTTTTGCCATATCAACGCTTTCTTCCTGGATTTCCAGGCCTGTAAAGTGCCTGCCGGATGTTTTTGCCTCAAGAAGGATGGGAATTATCCCTGTACCCGTACCTAAGTCAAGCACTATTTCGCCCGGAAGCACTTTGGCAAAACCGGACAGAAGTACCGCATCCATTCCAAAACAAAACTGATTTGTACTTTGTATAATTTTATAATCGTTTCTGTGAAGCTCGTCCAATCTTTCGCCGGGCTTCAGTATTACCTTTAAATCATCCATATTATTCATCATCAAGAAGAGACTTGCCTTCTTCTTTCTCCAACAGTTCCAATTCTCTTAATTCTTCGTCTTCTATACCGTTATTATTACTTTTCTCTTTTTTCTTTTTCGGCGTAAATATCAGGTCTTCTGCCTTATATTCCCTGACTTCCTTCTCGTCATTTTCCAGAGTTACAATAACTTTAACCAACTGTTTTAACACACTGACACTCTGAACCTCGCCCTGCAGGTTATCGCTGGTCGTAACAATATCTCCTACATCAGGAAGTTTTGCATTCAACTCTTCATATGCTTCCTGTTCATTTTTAAGACAACACATAAGCCTTCCGCATACACCGGATATCTTCGTCGGGTTAAGGGAAAGATTCTGTTCTTTCGCCATTTTAATTGAAACAGGTGTAAATTCCGACAAATGGGAATTGCAGCATAAGGTCCTTCCGCAAATGCCGATTCCTCCCATAATTTTGGTTTCATCCCGCACCCCGATTTGCCTAAGTTCAATTCTGGTTTTAAAAACCGAAGCCAAATCCTTAACCAGTTCTCTGAAGTCAATCCTTCCGTCAGCCGTAAAGTAAAACAATATTTTATTGTTATCAAAGGTATATTCGGTGTCGATCAGCTTCATTTCCAAACCGTGTTTTTTTATCTTTTCAAGGCAAATCTTAAACGCCTCTTTTTCCTTTTCTTTATTTCTTCTTTCTATCTCATCATCTTCCGGGGTCGCCTTTCTGATCACAGGTTTTAGAGTCTGAATAATTTTCTCATCTTCTATTTCCCTTAATCCCAAAACCACTTTGCCGTATTCTATCCCCCTGGCGGTTTCGACAATTACATTATCACCAACGTTTATATCAAATCCTGCAGGATCAAAATAATATATTTTTCCTGCTTTTCTGAATCTCACTCCTATAACTTTAGCCATTGTAATTCTCCTTTATATGAAGTAACATCAATTCTATTGTAATATCTAAATTGACATTGGCTGTCAATTTAGCTTTTGCCTCATCCATAGATTTGATGATATTTTCAATTTGATCATAGCTTCTTATATTAGCCTGTTTCTTAATAATTTGATATTCATCTTTAAAAAGCAGCAAATTCGGATCATTACTTGCCTTCAGCATTAAAACGTCTCTAAACCAAAGAAGCATAATATCAATGTATTCAAAAACCGCCTCTTTACTTTCCGAGATGGTCTTAATACCGGATATTATCTCATGAAGTTCCATATCATCTAAATATCTCAGTATATGGAATATATCTTCCTTTTTCTTTTCAAAGTCCTCCGAAGAGGCATATTTTATTGCTTTGCCTACATTTCCACCCGAAAAATTTGCGGCTATTTCCGCCTTATAATCAGGTATCTGATATTTTGACATTAAGAATTCTTTGATTAATTGCTTGTTTACCGGCTTTAAATCCAAAATAACACATCGGGACAAAATGGTCGGCAAAAGAGTGTTGATGTTGCAGCAAAGTAAAATTATTATCGCATATTCGGGCGGTTCCTCTATTGTTTTTAGAAGGGCATTCTGGGCATTTTCCGTCATTTTATTGGCTTCTTCAATTATATATATTTTATAGCGGCTTTGGTACGGTTTAACCATAATGTCCGCATTTATCTGCATCCGGATTTCATCCACACCAATACTGTTTTTCTCACTGTTTATCCACAAAATATCCGGATGATTTCTGCTGTCTGCCTGAATACACGATTTGCATCTATTGCAGGAATTTAAGCCCTCATTTGTACACTGCAGTGTTTTTGCAAACGATAAGGCAAGACATTTCTTGCCCATGCCTTCTTCACCGTGAAAAATATAAGCATGTGAAACTTTTTTTAAACTTATGGCATTTTGCAGATGCTCAATAATCCCCTTATGTCCTATTATTTGATTAAAATCCTGCATTTAAACACTCCTATAAAATTTAGGTCAATAAATCTATTAAAAGACCCCTTATTTCGTCAATTTTATTTAAAATCAAAATATGGTCTTTTTCATCTTTTATAAGTTCAGCCGCCAGCTCGTCCAGTTCTTTGTTGACTAATTTTATCATGGTATATACTCTGTGTCTGCCTTTTCTGTCAAGAAAATTTTCTCTTGTAAATTTATGAGATCTGCTCACAATCTCGTTTAAAAAACTCCTGATCAGTTCCCTGTAATGTTTCATATCCCGTATATCCATACGTTTTCCAAGCTTTTTGCCCTGGACGGTTATCTCTTCCAGCATAAGATTAAGCCTGGCTTGAAGATTTTGATCTTCAATCTGAGAAATTAAAGTAAACTTAAAAGAGCCGTCTGATTGCTGAATCGCCGGCTTATTAGTAGGCTGATACACCTGTTGCAACTGATTTACCTTTATATCCATAAACTGCTCCTTTGTAAATATTGGGTGAGCTGATCCGTGTATTGTGATTATACCACAATTCACCTGGGGTTTACAGTATATTTATATATTATCCTTACTTCCGATATAATATTTTATATCGGCTGTTATTTCCTGAATGCACTTATCGATATCTTCGTTTTGGTATCTTTTTTTTATACCATAAGCTGCTATATTCTCTTCCGAAAAGTCTTCGTTGTCTGCCAGAAATCTTCTGCACATTTCGGCGTATTTAGGATTTTCTTGTTGCTGTTCTCTTAGTAAAGCCCGCATAAGCCGTGTTCCGTCATCTACTTCAATATAGATGGGAATGACTTTATCATGGCCAAAATAGTCTCTGATTTGACCGAAACTTTCTAAAGTACCCATCATCAGATAATCATTCTTATCAAGGTCTATCTGCCCGTCATTTACGGTAAAGTATCGCCATATACCGTGTACGGTATTATATGAGCGGTATTCTATTATTTTATTTTGATTTTTAAGTTCTTCAAACTTTTTTTCATCTACAAAATGATATTCTACACCGTCAGTTTCCGATACCCTTATAGGTCTGGTTGTATACATAACAACCGTCTTTAAATTTAATTCCTTATTTTCCAAAAGTTTTTTATATATGGTGTCTTTACCGGATGCGCTTTTTCCAATAATAATAAAAATTTTTGGCATAATATTCGGTCCTTTCTTGAGTCTTGCCTGCTTTATTAAATTGGCTGAAATATGATTATAACCTATCCAAGTGTTTCTTTGGCATATTTTTGCCTGTACATCTTTTCGTCGGCAATACTAAGACATTCTTCAAGCTTTATATTTTTTTCAGCCTGGATTACAACCCATCCATAGCTTATACTGATTTTAAAATTATAAGCATTCTCTTCATTAAATTTCTTTATAGCATTATCGAACCTGGCAACAAATCTTTCAACTTTTGAAATGCTGTAATCCGCACCGATAACGGTATATTCGTCGCCACCCATTCGTATACATAACTCATCGTTTTCCGCCGCATTAACAAGAGCATCTGCCACAGTTTTAATGGCTATGTCGCCTTTGGCGTGTCCAAAGTTATCATTTATATATTTTAAGTTATCCATATCTGCACTGAAAACCATTATATAGCTGCGTTTTTTTTTGCACTGATCCAGATATTTTTGACCTATTGTATGAAGAGCCCTTCTGTTATACAGACCGGTCAGTTCATCTTTTACGGAAATTTCTTCAAGCCTGTATACCAGCCTGTTTAATTCATCATGAATTTTTATATTTTCAAGAGCATTGCATATATTAATGAGCCATCCCTGATATGATGACTTATATGCCTGATAATCCTTAAAATTTATCGCCGTATACCCATAACATTTTTCCTGATGGTGAAGCATATTAAAAAAGAAGTACTGGGGCCCCTTGTCCATATAAACGGGAGGAAGCAGGTCCCTGCTGTTAAATTGCACCTTTTGCAGCCATTTTCCGTTTTTCATTCCCACTTCCATGGTAACCGTACTTTCACTTGATATTTTTTTAAAATCCGCGTCCTGCGTATAATTGCTCCAATCTTCATAAAGACACATATAAAAAGATGAGAATCCTTTGTTAAGATATGTATATGAAGATAATTTACTATTAAGCTTGTCCAGCGTGGTTACTCCGGTAAGGTCTATGGACATATATGCATTGTTGGATATGTCTTTATCTTTGGCCTCCATTTCTTTTATAATATTGTTTCTCCTTCTTATAAAATCCTCAGGGGCATTATTCATCTTGCATCCGCAAGATTCCCTTATATAAGTAATACATTTAAGATAAGATGTTTTTTCCTGTGCCAAACCCAAATTTACCCTGTGTATAATATCTACCGCTTCCACTCCCATATCAAATACAGGCATACCAACCGTGGTTATATGGGGTACATAGTCCATAGTAATATCTATATTGTCGCAGCCGGATACGGCTATATCTTTCGGAACAAGGATTCCCCTCTCCAAAAGAGTATTGCAAACGGTTACTGCCATGTAGTCATTTGCACAAATTATAGCTTGTGGCCATGTATCGGGATTTGACAACCATTTGTCAACGGCATAGGAAGCACTGTTTTTCCAAAAATCTCCGAAGTATATCCTGTCTTCTTCTATCGGTATTCCGTTTTCATAAAGAATTCTGCGGTATGTATTAAGCCTTTGAATAGATACCGGGTTGTCCGCAGGCCCGGTAAGAAAATTAAGCTTATTAAAATTATGAACTTTTATAAAATGCAGAATAATCTCTTCCAAAACGGATTCATCTTTTATAAGAACATTATAATATTCCTCCATAGGTTGCCTGACACTGACAACAGGACAATTGCAGTGCTTTTTTATATTTTCTACTATATTTGATTTAAAGTCTTTCACGTGCATGGTATCAGGAAGCAAAATTATCCCGTCCAAGTCCTCATACACAGGCAGGTATGCGATATTGCTTTCCCCTATTTCATATTTAAATTCACCATAACCATCGAAATTTGAGAATATAGCAACATTATATCCTAATCCGTTTGCCCGGCTGCAAATTCCCCTGCACAATATATCCTGAAAATCCTGAAAAGCTTGTGATACAAAAACCCCAATGGTTTTTCGTCCGTTACCCAGCATAATAACCACGCCTTTTTATATTGCCCATATCTTTTTTATTTTATTTTTATATTGAAAAAGTCTCAACCTTATTAAGTATCCGGCCGAGACTTTATGTCAATATCTATTACAGAATGTTTCCTTTTATATTTAAAGCCTTTTTCTCATGTTTTTGCTTATACATATTTACATCCGCTTCGACCAAGCATTCTTCGACAGTTGTATTTTCATCAGGCTGAATAAGGCTCCATCCATAGCTTACATAAACATTAAAATTGTATTTGCCGCTTTGATTAAATTTTTCAAGTTCTCCGATAAACCTTTTTATAAACCTTTTTCCCTTATTTTCGTCATATTCCAGTCCTATAACTATAAATTCATCGCCGCCAAACCGTACGCATATTTCATCGTCGTCCGCCGCATAAGTCAAAGCATCGGCCACAGTCTTTAATGCAATATCCCCTCCTGCATGGCCAAAATTGTCATTAATCATCTTTAATTTATCCAGATCGACTGTCATAACCATAAGCTTAACTTTTTTTTCAACAGCC
>CAZIHC010000098.1:0-8072 GCA_964538605.1 uncultured Herbinix sp.
TTACGAATCAAAGGGGTGCTAAAAATAATACTTTCAGATGAATTATATAATAAATTTGTAAAATTGATTTACAAGGAAACAGGTATTTTTTTTGAGCATAATAAGAAATATTATGTACAAAAAAGAATTGAGAAAAGGGCGCTTGTAAATGGGATTGAAGATCCGGATGATTATTATATGTTGGTAAAATATACGGATAATGTATCAGAACTATATAAATTGATCAATGAACTTACCATTAATGAAACTTACTTTTTTAGGGATTTCCCGCAACTTAGGAATTTTGCCGAAGATATCCTGCCGGTTTTTGAAAAAGAAAATTATTTAAAAAAGAAAATTAAAATATGGAGTGCGGCATGTTCTACCGGCGAGGAGGCTTATACATTAGCCATTATTCTTTTGGAAATGCTGGACAACCCGAATGACTGGGAGATACAGATACTGGCGACAGACATTAACAGTGACGTTATACAGAAGGCAAAAATAGGATTATATGATAAGAGAGCTGTCAGGGATGTGCCTTTGGTGTATTTGGATAAATACTTTACAAAACAGTCTGACAAATACCTGATATGCCATGATGTAAAAAAGCATGTAATTTACAGGGAAATTAATCTGATGGACGAAACTGCCATGAACAGTATAAACGGATGTGATTTTATATTTTGCCGTAATTGTCTTATATATTTTGACGATGAGTCCCGCAGAAGCGTTGTATCAAAGTTCTATAATTCCTTAAAGCCGGGAGGATATCTTTTCTTAGGTCCTTCGGAATCCGTAGGAAGGATTTCATCGGCATATAAGGCTTCGAGAATGGGGGATACCATAGTGTATTCAAGACCAAAATAGATCATCGGTTTTAATGTACTTCTTTAACATCGAGGAGTGATAGCATTGATCAGCAAAATTTACACGGAAGATATTGTTATATTAAAAGAATTTCTTGACAAATGCGCAAGCCTTATGGGAAACATGGAGAAAGATATTGTGCGGCTTGAAACCGGTTCAGGGGATAAGAGTTTATATGACTGTATATATAAAAACATTAATATAATCCGGAAAGGGTCATCTTTTTTCGGTTTAACGGCTCTGCTTAAGGTAACTAACGAAATGAATTTCATAATGGGCAGGATAACAGCCGGCCCGGTTCTTACAGGGCATATTGACGCTCTTTTGTTATCACTTGACTTTTTAAATTCATATATCATAAGACTAGGAAGCAAATTGCAGGTAATCAGCGTATCAGGTAATGAGAATGGGAAGTTTATAGAATTTGCACCCGATTCCAAGGAAGAGCAAATTCTGGGCAGCATAGAGAAAATTCATAAACAATATGAGTCGGAAGATGGCCTGGACAGATACAGGAAAACCGATAAAACCGATGAAGATTCATATGATGTTTTATTATCCGAAGGATTGCAGAGCAAAATAGAGGAAGATGTCAGGGAACAGTTTGTTTTTGAGAATGCCGAACATCTGGAATTGATTGAAAATAATATATTGATTCGCCTTGACAATGACAATAATGACAAAGAATCAATAAATGAAATTTTCAGGGTTGTTCACAGTATAAAGGGAGGAACGGGCGTTTATCTTTCAACTTTGTCACCAGAAGACCCCCATTATGAGCATACAAAGAATTTTCTTGAAGTGGTACATAGTTTTGAAAATTTATTGTCATTGATTAGAGACAAGCAGTATGCGTTTGATAAAAATCTGGTAAATCTAAGTTTTAGGGTAATAGATTTTTTTAAATCCTTTATTCAATTTATAGGTCTTGGAGAAGGAAATATAGAAAATTATAAAGAAATAGCGGAAAGTATAAATTTTGAGATATCAAATTTGGAATCCCTGCCGGCAAAATCCGGGCAAGAAAGTACAACGGTAAATTATAAGGATGAAGCAGATAAAAACCGAAAGTATGATGATATACCCGGACATAAAAAAGCAAACGGCAATATAACACAAAGTATTCGTGTTCGTCAGGAAAAAATCGATGCAATGATGAACATAATTTCTGAACTGGTAACTGCCAAAAATTCTTTTGCTCATATATCAGAAAAACTTGGGACAGAATATAACCTGCCTGAAATATCTAAGGAAATTAAACAAGTTGAAGCTTATGTAAACAGGATATCCGATGAACTCCAAAACTCTATTATGTCAATACGAATGGTTGAGATAAGAACCGTCTTTCAGAAAATGCCCCGGGTGGTAAGAGATATTGCACAAAACAGCGGTAAAAACATAGAACTGATAATTGAGGGCGAGGATACAGAAATAGATAAATCCATTATTGAGCATATCAGTGATCCATTAGTACATATTATTCGAAACAGTACTGACCATGGAATTGAACCATATGAGGAACGGATAAGCATCGGAAAGCCGGGCAAGGGGAAGATAATCTTAAGAGCATATAACAAAAACAAGTATGTATATATAGAAGTTGAAGATGACGGCAGAGGGATTGATCCGGAAAAAATAAAAGAGAAAGCCTTGGCAAAAGAATTAATATCAGAAGCAGAAGCTGAAAAAATGAATAATAAACAGTTGATTAATCTTATTTTTATACCCGGATTTAGTACGGCAAATCAAGTTACGGAAGTTTCCGGCCGTGGAGTAGGTATGGATATTGTCAAAAGCAATATTTCAAAAATCAATGGTAGTGTAACGGTAGAAAGTGAAATAGGCAAAGGAACTAAAATGGTTATAAGGCTGCCTCTTTCGCTGGCTATTTCCCGTGGTTTGATTGTTGAAGCCGAAGGGACAGATTTTATTATTCCACTTGAGAGCATAGTAGAAACTGTAAAAGTTAGCACAGATAAAATTCATCATTTTAATGGGAGATATTTTACATACTTAAGAGGAACTGTAATCGGAATGGAATGGATCAGTAAAATTTTTATGTTAGGAAAAAGAGATACGCTGAAAAAAGAATTGAATGCGGTCATATTAACAAACGGCACTGAAAATATTGCATTAGTTGTGGACAAGCTTAAAAAAGAACAGGAATTTGTTATGAAACCGCTTGAGGGACATCTCGCTTCAATTCCCGGTATATCAGGCTCAACTATTCTTGGAAACGGGAAAGTTGTTTTGATTGTAAATCCGTCTGATCTTATAAAATTGTCGGGACTTTAATCGGTTTAAAGATTACAGTAAAAAAAAGTTAAACTATTAGATATGGGTGGTAAAAAGTACCGATTGATGTTTACGTAAAAAGTTTATAGAATCTCCCCGGCCGAATACTTCCGGGGAGAATTTAATATATATCTTTCTATATTTTATTAGGTTAAGTAAAACTAAGCCGGTTATAATTTAAACACATATTTTATCCAAAATACCGGTCAAATGGGCAATGGCTATACCGTAGTTAGTCATTGGAACTTTCTGAGCTTTTGCCTTGGCTACCCTGTTAAGAACAAATTTACGGTTAAACATACAGGATCCGCATTGTATAATTAGGTCATAGGATGTAAGGTCTTCAGGAAAATCATTTCCGTGGACGTTGACTATTGTAATCCCGTCACCGGCTTTTTCCCGCAGCATGTAAGGAATTTTTATGGTGCCTATATCTTCACTTATGGGGACATGGGTACAGGCTTCGGCTATAAGTACTTTGGATTTGGGGGTTAAGCTGTCAATTACGGCAGCACTTTTGATAAAGTAATCGATATCGCCTTTTAATGCTGCAAAGAGTACGGAAAAACTGGTAAGCATACTTTCCTGCGGCTTAAGCCTGTAAACCAAAGGAAAGACCTGTGAATCGGTTATAATTAATTTCGGAGGCTTTGACATGGCTGAAAGTGCCTGAGGAATTTTATCTGACGTGCTTGATACTACTATACATTTTTTATCAAGCAATTCCCGGATGGTTTGTACCTGGGGCAAAATCAGCCTTCCCTTTGGGGCCTGAATATCCTGAGGCATAACAAGGAGAACCAAGTCATCTTCTGCAACCAGGCTGCCTGTTATACTTATATTGTCATATTCATCAGGAAGCTTTCGCAGAATTGCCTCCCGGATCTGCTCTGTACCGGTTTTTGAGATAGCACTTATAATGATAGGTTCTTCTTTGCATATTTCAAGTATCTTACTGCGGATAGTATCTGTATTTTTTAGTATATCGGCTTTATTTATCAAAGGAATAACCGGAGTTTTTCTTTCACGGAACATATGTATCCATTCGGTTTCCTGCGTTATATCCTCATCGGTAAAAAGTATTAGGGCTATATCTGTTTTTTCCATGGCGACCTTCGTTTTATCAACCCGCATTGCGCCCAAATACCCTTCGTCATCAAAACCTGCCGTATCAATAAGAACACAAGGGCCGATACCGTAAATTTCGATAGTTTTGTATACGGGGTCTGTAGTGGTTCCGGCTATTTCAGAAACCACAGATACGTCATGGCCGGTAAGGGCGTTAATCAAGGTTGACTTACCGCTGTTGCGCTTGCCGAATATGCCGATATGGAGCCGGTTGGCTCTGGGAGTATCATTTAAACTCATAAGTTCTCCTTTCAATTTTGCTGGCAAATATATTTTGAATTTTATATTTTTAGAATCTGAAATCCCTGTGACCCTGTTTGATAAGGCCCAGCTTTTCAATTGTTATGTTTCTTACCTTTCCGTTCGGAATATTTTGCAGTTCCTTTTCTATTAAAGTTTCCCCTTTAAGTCTGGTATCCGGTGATGCATAGTCTTCAAGGTATTCCTTTAAAGTCATAAGGGCATTAGGGTGGCAGCAGTTTGCTATCTGGCCGGATTTTACCAGAGTCATAAAGCGGTCTCCGGTCCGCCCTTCCCGGTAGCAGGCGGTGCAGAAACTTGGAATATGGCCCAAAGTAAGAAGCCAGTTTACGACTTCGTCCAGGGTCCGTTTGTCTTCAACCTCAAATTGTGAAGTGTCCTCATCTGCCGGTTCACTCTCGGCATAGCCGCCGACATTGGTTCTTGAACCGCCGCTGATTTGGGATACGCCAAGTTCCAGAACCCTTTCTCTTGTTTTTTGCGATTCTCTGGTGGATACTATTATACCTGTATAAGGCACGGCAATTCTTAAGATGGCAACTATTTTGGCAAAAATGTCGTCGGATATACCGTTATTGAATTTACTTGGGTCTATGTCATCTGCCGGACGAATTCTCGGAACGCTGATGGTATGGGGGCCTACCCCGAAAGCTGCTTCCAGATGTTCGGCATGCATCAGAATCCCTACCAAATCATATTTATAGTTGTTAAGGCCGAATAAAACCCCCAGACCTACGTCATCTATCCCCCCTTCCATAGCCCGGTCCATTGCTTCCGTATGATAAGCGTAATTATGTTTCGGTCCGGTAGGGTGGAGTTTCTCGTAATTTTCCTTATGATATGTTTCCTGAAACAGAATATAAGTGCCGATACCGGCTTCTTTTAATTTGCGGTAATTTTCCACCGTGGTGGCTGCAATATTTACATTTACCCGACGGATAGAGCCGTTTTTATGTTTAATCGAATATATGGTATCTATGCTTTCCAGTATATATTCAATAGGATTATTGACCGGGTCCTCACCGGCCTCTATGGCTAACCTTTTATGTCCCATATCCTGAAGAGCTATAACTTCCTTGCGAATTTGCTCCTGGGTTAACTTTTTTCTCGGAATATGCCTATTCACATAATGATAAGGGCAGTAGACGCAACCGTTTACACAGTAGTTGGAAAGATACAAGGGAGCAAACATTACAATACGGTTGCCGTAAAAGCGCTGCTTTATCTCTTTGGCAAGGGTATATATTTTTTGTATTTCATCTTCCATATCACATTCCAGAAGGACGGCAGCTTCTCTGTGGGAAATTCCTTTCATGGCTTTTGCCTTATCTATAATACTGTCAATTAATTCCCTATTATTTTTATTGGCTTCGGCAAATTTTAGTGTTTCTGCAATTTCTTCATGGCTTATAAATTCTTCTGCTTTTTTTGATTTAACATCATACATAACTTTGGCCTCCCGTTCGGCCTTTTTAATCGGCCGGAAAAATTTTTAACTTATATATAATGAATTAAAGGATTGATGTTTATTTCATTTAAGCAAATATCTTTTATGACATATTAATCGGTCTATAATCCCCGCGGTCAACAACGATCCTGTATCCTATGCGGTTAATCCTTCGTTCCAGGCAGAACCGGCATTCGGCGGCTTCGTCACCGGTGCAAATCTTATTGTCATACAGTTCGTAATTCTTCCTGACGTATGTGGGAGAGAGGTTTGGCATGACTACATTTGCACCTGACAGAATACCAATTTCCCTGCCCTCGGGGTGTAGGGTTCCCAAGGCTGTAGTGGCAGGAAGAAGTACATTTGGCAACATAAGCCGGATTATACTAAGAAGCATTAGAGTCAGCCGCAAAGAGCCGGCCGCTTCATTTGAAAAAGGGGTTTGGTGGTGGGGGATAAAAGGGCCGATACCAACCATATGAGGATTTAATTCTTTTATAAACAACAGATCTTCTATAATATTATCTACAGTCTGATAGGGAGAACCCACCATAAAGCCGGCCCCTACCTGGTAGCCGATATTTTTTAGGTTAGCAAGGCACTGCTTTCTGTTTTGCAAAGATAAACCCGGCGGATGAAGTTTCATATAATGCTCTTCATTGGCGGTTTCATGACGAAGCAAATATCTGTCCGCGCCGGCTTTAAATAACCTGACATAGCTGTCAAAGCTTTTTTCGCCTATGGATAATGTTATGGCGCAGTCCGGGTATTTGCTTTTTATGGATTTTATAAGATCTTCCAGAAAATCGTCTGTATAGTAAGGATCTTCTCCCCCCTGCAGGACAAAGGTACGAAAGCCAAGGGAGTACCCTGTGTCGGCGCAATTTAAGATTTCTTCCCGGGATAAACGGTAGCGGACCACTTCTTTATTGCTTCGGCGGATACCGCAGTAATAGCAGTCGTTCTTGCAGTAGTTAGTAAATTCAATTAAGCCTCTGATATAAATTTTGTTGTCAAAGTATTTTTGTGCCGTATAACAGGCACGTTCTCTTAAGAAAGCCAATTCTTCATCGGATATTTCCGTAAGCAATGTGCGAAATTCGTCTTCCGATAATGTTCGGTTTTCCTCCAGTTTTTCAATTAGGTATTTTACGCTTGGCATCTTTATCCTCGCTTCCTGCTGATTATATAAAAAACCCTGTGTCCTTCAGACACAGGGCAAGGCTTTCAATTGCATAAAAATAGCATTGTACTATTCATACCTTTGTGACAGCCGAAATTTCTAAAATTAAATATTGCTAAATCGGTAAGAAAACATATTGTTTAGCGGTCACGCAGAATAATGAATTGCACAAAAACCAATTTACGCCTTCCCACTTGGGCAAAACCCCTTGTCGTCAGGACAATTTTTGTTATTTTCTTAACAATTATTATATAATATGGGAGTTAAAAAGTAAATAGTTATTAATTTTATTTTTGCTATTCATTCACTTAATTTATATTAATTGAATTCATTTTCTTTCACAAAAAATTTTTTCAAAATGTAATAATAAAAACAACAAACCCCATAAAGGCCTTAGATGGCTTACGGGGTTTTCGCTTATGTTGATTATAAACTTTTAATAAACTTGTTTTAATCTTGCATTGACTGAAAAATTGCGTCTGCCAGGTCGTCAAGTTCCTGCTCTCTGTCTTCTCTTAAGGATGATTTAATATCAATCAGAGTTCCTACAATCTCCATGTTTTTCATGCTGTTTATCATTTCTGTCATTATCTTGAGTGCTGCGGAAGCCCAGGTGTGGTTTCCGATCAAGGATACTTTGCGGTTGCTGATGTTAAGCACGGCCAGTTCTTTTAAGAGAGAATCCATCGGGAAGTACAGATTCATATTGTAAGTCGGTGCCGCAAAGACAACATGGCTGTATTTAAAGATATCAGCTATGATATAGGACGGATGGGTCTTTGATATATCGTAAACTCTTATATCCTGAATGCCTCTTTGGGCCAGTTTTGCAGCCAGGGCATTTACAGCGTTTTCCGTATTACCGTACATGGAACCGTATGCCAGGACTACCCCTTTCTTTTCGGGCTC
>CAZIHC010000099.1:0-8050 GCA_964538605.1 uncultured Herbinix sp.
TCCATAGTAAATACATCCGCACATAAAATTAAATCCGGAGAAAAATCATTTACAGCCTCATAAAAATAAGCCAGGTTCTCAATCGGATTGTTTTTTGATAAGCAAATTACAGAAAATCCATTGGCTACAAGCTGCCGTGACATCTTCTCATGAACAACAAACTTAATCTCAGCTTTCTCCCTGGGAATACGACGCAATATTTCCATAGCAATCGTAATTTCCCCATTAGAAAGCGTACCAAGTGCAATGACCATCAACTTTTTCAAAGTATTACCCCCTGCCATTAAATTTTTTATCTATATTTTTTAAGGACAACATGATGGATTCAACACTTGGTAACTCCAACCATTTATCCTTATAACTATTAAGTTTCCCGATAGATTCTTCATAGCTTTCTGCTGCCGCATCAATTATGTTTTTATAAACTTCTTCAAAATTAAAAACCTCAACACATCGCGTCAGTTTATAAAAGTGATTGCCTTTTACAACCGGTTCCAAAAAGGAATACCATCCGACAGGGAACATACGAAAAGGATAAATTCTGTCCATATCATTTAAAAGATCCGGCTCAGGTTTGGGAAGCCCGGCTAATGACCTAAACTTACCGGATTTCTTTATATATGAATTTCCTAAAAGTACAACCGGGCATCCCATTAGGGCTGCACGAACCATTGATGTAGAAATATAATTTGCCGACAGGAATACATCTGCGGCTGACATAAACTGCTCGAACTGCAATGGAGGTAAACTTTTAATTTGCTTTATCTGTGATAAATCCTTTGGAAGCGGCCGATGTCTTGGGCCGATCCAAAGAACCTGGTAATGTTCAGGTAACATACCAATCGCTCTCATAACAGCTTCATCTACTGCATCAACCATTTCTTTTACATTGCGATATGGCCGAAAACTTGATTGCCATGTTGAACCTGTTATAATAATCAACTTTTTATCATGCTCAAGCCCGATATTAATTTTAGCTTTAGCAATTTCGTCAGGAGTTCGTACCTTTATTCCGTCAAAGATCCTATATGGAAACCGTATACCGTAAGCTTTTTTTACAACCTGATTAACCGGACAAGGCATTAATAAAAAATCATAACTTTCTATATTAATTCTTGTCATCTCTTTTGCCCTAAAACCGTAAGTATCGATACTTTTGCCGGCATTGGCAAAGTCATACAAATCAAAACCGCCTATAAATCCCGCGAATATTTCCAGGTCTGCTTCCGTAAGCCCATAATGCCTTTCGCAGAACGAAAAGTTCAGAATATCCGATAAAACAATATGGGTCGGTTGATATGTATTCTCGATGTCTTTAAAAAGGATACGATTCAATAAAGTTCCGTTCGGTATTAATATCTGATAGGGCATATTGCCGGCTTTTAATTTTCCGACATGCGACGGCGGGATTAAAAACAGCACCTGGTGTCCTAACGCCATTACCTGTCTGGCAAAATCCACTGCAATTTGCAATTCACCATAGGCCCAGAAACTGGTTACTATAAACAAAAATCTCATTTTACTTCCCCTTAAATACCTGATTAGGAAATAAAACCACAATCCATCGCTTCAATATATTAAGCAACTCCCGGTTTTTCAAATCATATGCCTTTTTATATAGGGTTACAAAAGGTATTCTTAATACACCTGAAAAATAAGGAATCTTATCAAGTGTTATGCTGTTTTCAGCTTCTTTAAGTATGGCAAAAGCCCCATCCGCATCTTTTTCCATCAGCCTGGCATAGGCAAGAAGGGAATAAGGTACTGCCTTATATGGAGAAGCGATATTATAATCGTTTTGCAATTTAATCATGCGATGTAAATCATTTATGGCATCTTTTTCAGTATAATCAATTGGAAGAAGATACATCGCCATTTCGTCAGTTTCATCACTCATCATTAACCTTACCATGGAACGTAAAAACATTGCCGGCCAATGCTCCGGCTCCAATTCCAAGGCCCTGGTTGCCCAATCTATAGTATCCATCAGGCACTTATGCAGACTTTGTCCATCGGTTGTATAATTTATAGCCACACAGTTAAATAACGCCAGCGAAAAAAAACTTTCCGCATCCTGCTTTTTCATCTGTTGTGCATATAACTGATGCTCCATTCTGTTTTTAACAGATGAATTCATGCCAATTCTTAATGTCTGAAGAAGCAAATCATCATTTTTATTAGGCATTCGCATTAGTAAGGCTCCTCTCTTCCCCCGCAAACTCAACAAACTCATCCCAGCCTCTGACAGCTATGTACTCTTTATATACGCCTCCGCATTGGTTTATATATGAGCAGTTTTCACAGACCTCCCCATGAATTCGCATGGTCTGATCCATATAAGTTTCATAATCTTCAATGATTACACCACGAAACAGCATTTTAAACCGTTGATTTTCCCAATCAATCAGATGTTCATGCAGGCCTTTTATAGTACAAAATGGGAATCCTTCAAGGGTCAGGACTATACCGGCTTGCTTAACAAGATTAATGCCGGCTCTGACATAAGGCATAGATTCTTTGTAAGTGGGTGTCACTGTTTGAAAATTTCTGAATGCAGCACCAACAGTATGCAATGCGGAAATATTAATATGATCTACATTCAAAGAAATGAGAAGTTTCATTATGTCAGGAAAGTCTTTATAATTTAACCTGCTTACTACCGTATTAGTGCGAACTTTTGCTCCAAACTTTTTTACATTACGGATACCTTGTATTGCCTGATCAAAGCTTTTCGGTACTTGTGTGATTTTTTCGTGTATCTCTGCAATGCTCCCATGAACTGATGCTACAACCAAATCAACCCCCAGTTCACATACACGTTTAGCAAACTCCTCAGATGCCAAACGCCGGGCATTTGTCTGAAGTATTACGCGAGGGTAACCACATTCCCTGATCTTTTCCAATATTTCTAAAAAATCTTTTCTGACCGTAGGTTCCCCGCCATGAATATTAACTGCAGTATATCCCAATCCCCGATGAGCCTCCAAAAATCTGTCAATTTTTTGTCTGCTTACCAATTCCCTTCCAACCCCGGGCGAATCAACAACGCAGAAAATACACTTGTTATTACACAGATCGGTCAAATGAATACTTAACATCTTGCCATTGTTCTCCATAATAATTTGCTCCTTTCCCGACTAAAATGAGGCCAGCGATGAAGAATTCGGAAATAATTTTAAGCCTGCATTTTTAATACGGTCTGCCAAATCTCTCATTCCCAGACTCCTGAAAATAGTTATTGCATCTCCAAACGGCTGAAGCAATATATTCAAAGGATACTTCAGTTCCTTCTGTTCTATATCTTCCAATCCCTTCTCCACACTTTTTACCGCACATTCAATATTACCCTGGAATATGTACGACTTGGCCTCCAACAGATATGTACAAAGAAAATACGGTTCTTTCTGATCACACTTTGACTGCTGGCCGAGCAGTATTTCACAATCCGTCTCAGCAGATAAAGTGTTTTTTCCGTCAGATGGAACTACGAGAGACTGCAAAGCTCCAATTCTTAAAAACCTTGCCATCCACCAGTCATCTTGCAGATTTATGCAATCCGTAAGTGCTTCAATTGATTTTGATAAGTATTTATGCCGATCAGGAGCAACCGTTTCTTCATATACATAAGCCAGAGCACATGCTGCAAATAAAAACGCTATGTCAGGATTACTCCGGTTATTCTGCCACTTTTTCTCCAAATCGCTGTATACCTTACTACGGGCATTTGTCTTAATTACTAAATTTGATAATTGCATTGCTTCTACATCAGATTTTGATATTAACCGCATAAAAATCCCCACTTTACATATATGTATTGAATTCATTCCATCCATATTTATTTACATATTCTTTATAAACTCCTGTACAGATTTTTCGCTTTTTGCAGCAAGTACATGGTTCTCCAAAAGTACGTATTGTATCTGTTAAAAATTTGTTGTAATCATCGATTACCATTTTCCGATAAAAGACTTTTAATCGTTGAACTGTCCAATCGACCTGATATCTTTCCAAACCCGGGAGTATACAAAACGGAAAACCTTCCAATGTAACTTTAAGTTTTAATTGCTCAGCCATACATACAGCTTCAGCAATATATGGTCCGGCCTGTGAATATGATACCAGTAAATAATCAAGGCTTCTTAACGCACTTCCTCCCGTCTGCATCGCAGAAATATTAATATGGGATATTCCTTCTTTTACTGCCAGCGATACAATTGACGGCAAATCTTTGTAATTTTGAGAGCAAACCACAACTGTAATCCGGATTGCTTTGTTAAAACCGGCAATGGTCCGTATACCGTTCATTGTTTTCTCAAAGGAACCGGTGCCAGTCAGTTCGTCCATTATTTTACTGTTGCTTCCATGAAATCCGATATTATATAAGCTTATATCCGCATCAATTAACTTTTTGGCATATTCATAATCCGAACCAATTCGATGTCCGTTCGTCTGCAAAATTATATAACGATATCCAAGTTCATGCGCATTTTGAACTACTTCAATAAGGTATGGTGACAAAGTTGGCTCTCCCCCATGAATATTTAATGCCGACCATACACCGGTATCCTGAGACTTAAGGAATTTAAGTATATCTTCTTTTCTTATTAAGTCGTGAGCATGTTCATGGGATGCCTCACTGCAAAACTTACATTTCCTGTTGCATATGTCAGTTATATGTATGCTGATTGTGTGTGGTTCATATAAAATCCCCTTATTTTGATAAACCGTATCATTCATTTAATCAATCTCCTCAAAATCTTCCGGATCATATGCTTCAAAGTCCATTAAGTCGGCTTCATCCGGAGTATAAACCGCCGCATCTGCTGCAAAGAATTCATCCAGATTTTCAGGGGTCAGTTTGCTTATATCTTCTTCTGATAAACTTTTAATAAGTAATGCCTGTGTTTCGCTTAATTCATACTCTGCCAATGCTGTATCAGGATCCTTTAATAAAAGCTGCTTAAACTCCTCATCCGTAACAATTCTCTGAAATATCATGCTGATCGTTGTTTGTGTACCGTCTGCATTTTTAGCATTGTCTTCATTGATCAATTCAAACTCAGGTTCATTTGAAGATCCATTTTTTTTAATATCATCTTTGCTCATACTATCTTTCCTTTCTCTATATATTGTGTTTTTATCTAAGTTTATTGTATTGCCACTCAACTACCTTTGTTTCATCAGCAATTGCCAACTCAGAATATACATTGACCAGACGCCGGATTTTTTCATTAGTCTCAGCAAAGATCTGATGATGAGGCCGTCCGTTTATTTCACTGTACCGATATACCTGAAAATTTGAGGCTCCTTCGGTTTTTTTAGCCTTTTGAATAAATAACTCGTAGTCTTTCCTTAATAAATCCGTATAACGCTTCTTTACACGAATCAATTTAATTCCATAATTGGACGGATACATTCCGATCAGAGAATCCGGTACTATAAAATACCTGTTCATTGCAAAATGGTTGATATATTCCCGATTTCTTTTTATAAAATCAACTGTACATTTAAAGTCCTCTTCAAATTCATAAGGCAATCCTACTATTACTTCAATATCAGCCCAAATCCCTGCTTCCTTACACCATCTTAATACATTCTCGGCATGCTTAAGATCTAATCGCTTGTCAAACAATTTCAGCAATTTTTCACTGCCTGTTTCAAAACCGAACACAAGTTTTCTACACCCTGCATCATATAGCATTTTTACGATGTCATAAGTTAAATTGTTGAATCTTGCGCAATCTGTCCAGTAAAACTTTAGTCCTCTGTTTTTTACACCCTCGCAGAACTCTTTTACAAACTTAGGCGAGTAATTGAAAGTATTATTAAAGAAGTAAAAATAATTTGATTTATATTTCTTCATAAGCTCTTCTATTTCATCGAGAATTACTTCGGTAGGTTTAGCAATTACTTTCTTTTTGTCATCACCGCTTTGCACACAAAACGCACACTTAAACGGGCAATTGTAGTTAAATATATATGGTATGACCAATGTTTCAAGCTTCTCTTCCGGCCGGAGTGTAGCCCGATTGACCGAAGATATCATAAGTGGATACGGATGTGGCCATTTCAATAAATGAATTTCATTAAGCCTCTGGCTTTCCGGTGTTTGTAATGCATTTATACATACTTTATATGAATCTAATTCCAGGCCTTCAAAGTTCGGCATCGACAAAGAAGGCGCATCCTGCATGTTAGACTTAATCTTTCCATTTTCTTGCCATACTGCTCCAGGAAGCAAGCGTACCTTTTCATCATTTATGTAACCTTCTTGTTTTATCATATTATAAAGCTCAAGGAGCATTCTTTCTCCGGGTCCTACACATATATAGAGTCCAATTTGTGTCAATACATCCCATAGTTCTGTAAAGTCATCTTTAAACTGCAAAAGATAGTGAACATTATTCCCTCCTATTACAACTGCCACATGATACTTGTCATGAATCCATTTGGCAAGCAGCGCCCCACCATGCATTTCTAACCACGAAAAATCGGCCCCTATTGATATACCCACTAAAATTCGCCCATTAAAATCAATATCATTTAGAAGCATACTTATTGTTGCTTCTATTTCCTCATCAGGTTCACCACACAAATAATCAATAACCCGTTTCTGATCGTAAATAAATTCCCATACTGTTTTTGGAAATTCATTTTTTTGCTTATTTAATGTAACATTGAGGTCATAAATATCGGTGCTGATTTTATTTTGCGTAAGATAGCCTTTTAATACTCCCAAAGCCAAAGGAGGTATATTGGATACCTGATGATAGGCTTGTTCGGATGGGGCTTGAATAATGACGACTTGTCCATTAGTTTGATCCATAATTTTCTCTCCTGATTTAATATAATATCTTTCTGTAATTTACTGTAATTTCATAAATGTATTTTACACTTATTACCATTATTTGTTATATTATCATACTCTTTTACTATTTTCAATATAATTTTCATATTTTACCCATTTTAGGCAATATTAGTAAATTTTAAATTATCTTATTTCCATTTTTATTTGCTAACAGAGCATTTGAATTGTTTCCAGTAATTTAATAATGAAGCAAAGGTGCATACAGTCTATAATAAAAAAGGAATTTCAGTCATATTACGTAAAAATATGTCTGTTCCCGTAACAATTAAAGTGTATTAATGTTAGGAGGATCAACATTGAAGAAAAAACTAAGGTACATAGCCTACATGCTGACAGGCCTTGCCCTGTTTGCGGCAATTTTAATTACAAAAGATAAAATAAGTGCTCAAGCAGCAGGCAGAGTATATCTTAATGAAACCAATCTGACTTTGGAGCTTGGTCATTACCAAACTCTTAAAGTAAAAGGAACCAATCAAAAAGTTACCTGGAAATCAGCCAATACAAAAGCAGCTACCGTATCAAGCAACGGTAAAGTAACCGCCAAGGGTTGGGGAAGCACAAAAATATATGCATATGCAGGTAGCAATAAATTAACCGCCAATGTCATCATAGTTCAAATGAACAAAAAAGATGTTACATTGGCACCGAAAGGCACTTACCAGCTTACTCTCTGGGGTGCAGGCAAAAATGTTGCCTGGACATCTAGCAATACTAAGGTTGCCACCGTTTCTGAAAACGGATTGGTTACTGCCGTGGGAAAAGGTAACGCAACTATTACCGCAACCTATAACGGCAAAAAAATAACCAGTAAAATAAACGTAATTGAACTTACACTTAACCACGAATCTGCCGTACTGGAATATGACGGCAAATTCAGCTTGACCCGCGACGGTTTTGGAAATGTAATAAAATTGTCAGTATCCGGATCCAAAGACAAGGTAACCTGGACTACAAGCGACAAAAAAGTAGCCGATGTTGACAGCAAAGGAAAAGTAACCGCCAAAGGCCCCGGTACTGCCATAATCACAGCCAACGTAAACGGCCTTAAAGCCACCTGTGAAATTAAAGTATTAAAAATATCACAAAACGAACTTAAGCTTAAAAAAGGTGAAACCTACAGTCTTAATGTTCTCGGTACGGACAGCAATATAAATTGGTATTCCAACAAAAACTCCGTAGCTT
>CAZIHC010000100.1:0-7792 GCA_964538605.1 uncultured Herbinix sp.
TAAGTCTTTTAAGCCTTTCAAAAATTTCCTCATTTCTGCTTCGTATGCCGTATATGGTTTTATTTTCCTCATCCAGTTTCATTATATTTTCTGTAAGTTTTGCCTGCCTTTCTTCCAGTTCTGTGGTTTGGATCCTTGCCTTACCTTGAGTTTGACTTTTCAAGTTTTCCAGCCGTGCTTTATTATCTACCAAGGCATCACGATACGATTGTAACAAAGCACTTAATTCTTCTATCTTCTCAGGACCGATTAACGACTTATGATACTCATTCTCATCCGCAAAATCTTGCTTTTTAAGCTCCGTATTGAATGCATCCAAAGCTGCGTTTACTTCCACTGTTAACCTTTCATGATTTTTTTCTTCAGACTTAAGCTTCCCCTGCTCAGAAGCAAACTTTTCTGCCATCTGCTGATAAATTCTATCGGCTGTGGATTTTGCTTCTTCCATGACCTTAAGTTGTTCTTTTGCTGATGCAAGTTCCTCCAAAGCCTTGTTTTTGCTTTCATAAACAAGAGCTTCCTTAAGGGAAACTTTTATCGTATCCGCTTTTGCTAAACTTACAGCAAACTCTTTTAAAGCTTCTTCTGCTTCTATCTTTGCCTTATCATAGGTTTCCAAAGATTCTTCCAGAACTTTAATTCTTTTTTGATTTTCTGTATATCTTTCTCCTGCTTCTTTGGCCCGGTTCATTTCATATGTTGTCTTATTAAGTTCTTCCTGACATTCTGCCAACATATCCTGCAAGCGATTTTCGTCAATATTGTCAGGATCAAATGAAGCATCAACCACTTTCTTTCCCTCATGTTCGGCTAGGCTTTTTTTGCTTTCATATTCCTGCCATGCTTTCTGCATAGCTTCATATTTTTCCTGCCTTGTACCCATAGCTTCATCCATAAGAATTTTTGCTTCATCCAGCTCATTTTCGTCTATAATCTGTTCTGCCAATACTGCTTTTTGAGGATGGAAAGTAGAACCGCATACGGGGCATGGCTCACCCTCTTTAAGCTCTGCTGCCAGCCTTCCGGCCTGCCCTACTATAAAGCTGTGATACAGTTCTTCGTAGTGCTGCCTTTTTAACTCATACGATCTATTCGCATTTTCATAATCCTGTCTTGCTTTATTATAATTAACCTCAAGCAGTTTCATATTTTTTATTAATTCTGTCAAATCAATAATGGCATTGCTTCTATCGGTCATTACCCGGACCTTATGTAACAGTTCGGTATACTGATCGGCAAGCTTTTTTAGCTCTTCCTGTTCTTTTTCCAATTTAACTTTACTTTCTCTTGCCTTACCGATACTCTCGCATATTTTGTCACGTTCTTTTTCGGTCTTTAATATATTCTCCCTTAGCAATTCCAATTCGGCTTTTACTTTATCATAATGCTCATATTTGGGGATCAGCTCATTTATGTTATTTATTTTTGATACCAGTATCGGGCTATATTTACTGTACTTTTCTTCCTTATCCTCTTTATCTTTCTTTAATTTCTCCAATTTAGCCCTATTTTCATAAAGCCACTTTTTTATATCTTCAATCCTTTGATTGCACTGAATAAGGTCCGTTTTCTTATTAAGGTAAAATGCTTCCTTTGGTTCTAAATATTGGGCTTTTTTTCCGTATTCTATCTGTCGTTGAACAAGCTCCATCTCATGTTTTTGTAAATCCAGTTCTTCTTTCTTTTTCAGTTCTGCCTCCAGGTCGTCAAACAGCTTATTCAGATCTTTGGCCTGACTTATTTTTGTGTTTACCTCATCCAGTTCCTTCTTATATACACGGATATGGCTGTTGATATCTTCTTCCCTGTACTTTACTTCTTTTATAACCTGTTTTAGCATTTCCAACTGCTTCTCAGGATCGGTTTCCGTAAACCGCCCCATTTCATTCCACAGTTCGGTAAGGCTGCTGTCCTTAATCAACTGAACATCTTCCAACTCTCTTACAATAGCCTTTTTGTTGTCTTCAAGAGCAATATAGACTTCATTTGCCCGTCTTTTTAGTTCCTCTTCTATCAGCCAATAAATTCTGGTATTGAAGATTTTGCCGAATATTTCTTTACGTTCTTTGGAAGATGCATGGAGTAATTTTAAAAATTCTCCCTGGGCTATCATGGCAATCTGGGTAAATTGGTCGGCATCAAGGCCTATTATATCTACTATTTTTTGGTTTGTCTCTTTAATATTTCCCCTAAAAGGCTGTCCGTCCGGCATAATCAGGGTAACCGCCGCCTGCTCAGTTGTTAAGACATACTCTCCGTCCTTGTTTCTTCTTTTGCTGATACGGTTTTGCCTTGGGCTTCTGTTGATTATGTAAGTTTCCCCCCTGTATTGAAATTTAAATTCCACAAAGGTGCGGACATCATCAGCTGCATACTGGCTGCGCATCATAACCCCGTCACGTTTTCCTCCGCTTGTCCGGTCATATAAGGCATAGGTTATGGCATCAAAAATGGTGGTTTTTCCCGCACCTGTATCCCCGGTTATAAGGAAAATACCGTTGTTTATACCCGTAAAATCTATAACTTCCTCTCCCGCATATGACCCAAAAGCAGACATTTTAATGTAAATCGGTTTCATCTTCCCGCACCTCCTTAATAGAATTTATCACTTCAGACATTATCTTTTCTTCCTCATCACTCATTGGAACTCCCTGTATGTCCAAATAAAACTGCTTAAATGCTTCAAAAGGATTAAGCACCGTTATTTCCGAATATGTATCCATAAGCTGGGCTTTTGTTCTGCTGTTTTCTATTTTTACCTCAAGTATATGGTCATAATGCTCCTCCAGTTGATCCTTGGGCTTGTATAACTCTTCCTCATCAGTAAGGGTTATGCTGACAAAATCATGCCTGTTTTCGTCCGTAGCCATCCCGATAACTTCCCGTAAAGTGCCTTTTATGCTTCTTACATCCTGCAAAGCATTAAGCGGTATCTCCTCAATAGCGATATCCGAGCCTTTTTCTTTTATAGTAACCATGGTTATGGATTTTACATGTTTTTCTTCACTTACGGAATATTTTAAGGGGGTCCCGCTGTAACGTATGTGTTTTTTCCCTATGCTTTGAGCTCCATGAAGGTGTCCCAGAGCCACATAATCAAATTTCTCTACAGCTCTAATATCCACACTGTCAATTCCTCCTACGGAAATATAAACCTGCTCCGAATCACAGGTTTCAGGCACACTGTCCCCTGCTACATAAAACTGATGGGATACAAGGACGTTTCGCTCATTATAGTTGATATTTTCCCTCTCAATTAAGGCTTTTATGGCCGCATCATAACTTGTTATCCTTCCTTCTTCAAAAAGGTGCTTAACATATGCCGGCTTGGTAAAAGGAAGCAGATAGAAATTGACAGTTCCATATTCATCATCCAGTACGACCTTTTTCAGATATTCGTCATCTTTTCTGGGAGGATAGACGGATATATAAATGTTGTGTTTTTCCAAAAAAGAACTGGCGTAATTCAGGCGGTCAGCCGAATCATGATTGCCTGCTATGATAAGAACAGGAATACCGGGCCTTATCTGCGACAAATCAATCAAAAACCGGTCAAAAACCGTATAACTTTCTGCCGAAGGGATGGATTTGTCAAAAATGTCTCCAGCAATTATTAATACGTCCGGCCTGTACTTTTTTACCTTGTCCACAATTTGATCAAGTATGGCTATCTGGTTATCTTTCAGATTGTAAAAATGCAAATATTTGCCTATATGTAAATCAGAAATATGAAATATTTTCATCTTATCCCCCTTGGTAATAATTTTACAGTTCTACAACCGGTTATCTGACTTAAATGATTTTATTTATTCTATCACATCTTGTCTGCTATTTCCTTACCTTATTATACCATCTTATGGTTTTCCAAATATCAAAAAATCAATTTGTCATTAAGCATTGTTAGCAGTTTACACTTTCTTATTTCAAATTTAAAACTGTTATCTATAGCAGAATTTTTGCTCTGTACTTAATATCCTGGCATTTGCAGAATAATCAACTTACGGTTGAGTAAAAATTAAACCGCAGGTTGCAAAAAAATCGAAAATTCAACCAATAATCCCTTATCCTTTCTTGCATTTAAAGTTAAAATGTAAACAACAAGAAGGGAGAGTGATTAGTATGAAAGAAACTATCGGAAAAAGAATTTCATTTTTAAGAAGAGAAAAAGGCATTACCCAGGAAGAAATTGCAGAAAAGCTTGGAGTTACCCCTCAGGCGGTATCCAAATGGGAAAATGATATATCTTATCCGGATATCCTGCTGCTTCCGAAACTTGCAGAAATACTCGAAGTTACTGTTGACGAACTGCTTTCCGGTGAAGCCAAAAAAGAAACCAGGTTATTGCCTGAAGAAGAACGCAAAAACATAGATGATATGATATTCAGAATCTATGTAAATACATCAGAAGGAGATAAAATAAAGATTAATCTCCCCCTGGCCCTGATAAAGCTGGGATTGGAAATGGGAATGAACCTGCCACAGGTATCAGGAAATGCAGCATTACAAAACGTAGATTTTGAGCAGCTTATCCGCTTGGTGGAATCAGGTGTTATCGGCAAACTTGTAGAAGTTGAAAGTGCAGAAGGCGATATCGTGGAAATAGTGGTGGAATAATATGAAAATAATTATTAAATCCCCTAATGAAAGAACAATAAGGCTTATTTTTCCGACCAGATTGCTGTTTAATAGTTTGACAGCAAAAATCGGAGCGGCTGCTTTAAAAAAGTATGTTCCTTCCGACAAGTTTAAAATAAAACCCCGTGATCTGCACAAGATTGTAAAAGAAATAAACAGAATCAAACGAAAGCATCCCGGTTTGGTACTGGTAGATGTAGAAACCAGCGATGGGGATATTGTTAAAATAAAGTTATAGATATATTTATAGTATTGGGGTTGTCGCATTATTCTATCGAGGATATAGATATAGCTTCACATACCGGTAAAAGAACATCTAACTAATTATGTGCGTCATTGTCGGACGCAAAGGTTCGCCTATGACGTCAAAACATGCTAGATGTTCTTTTAACGGTGCATTACAGTTATATCTATATCCTCTTAATCTAATTATGCGACAGCCCCTATTATTTTACTTTAATAAAGTCAACAAATATAATTATTAAGAAAATAGTTTTTAGATTATTATTAAATATTTATTATTGTAAATATTTTGAAATATGATTATAATATTAACAATTATTAATAAATAGCGTAAAAAATGGAAGTATTAATTTAGCCGCAATTATAGTACAGTTACCGAAATAATAATACTGCCAATTCTAAAATCACATGCATACTTAATATTTAATTTATCTCACTGTATATACTTGTTGGAGGAAGGAATATGGAGATAAATGTTATTAGTGTAAGTAAAACTATAGGAAAAGAAACGATTCTTTCTAATGTATCATTTAAAGTTAACCAGGGAGATATATTTGCTCTGGTCGGTCCAAACGGGGCGGGGAAAACGACATTAATACGTCTGATTTTAAACTTATATAACCCAGATAGCGGAAAAATAACAGTTAATAACGTTGATGTAAGAAGTAAAGAATATGACAAAGTAAGGCAAAAAATAGGATTTCTTCTTGATAATATCGGTCTGTTCAGAGATTTAACCGCCTGGGAAAACCTCGAATTTTTTCACAGAATTTATTTTCCGAATGCTTCTAAAAGTAGTAGGAATGAAAAAATAAGTATGTTATTAAAGGAGTTTGATCTTTATTCAAAAAAAGACAGCAATATTTCGTTTTTTTCCAGAGGTATGAGGCAACGGTTAGCGTTAGCAAGATCTTTAGTTAATGATCCTGAATTACTAATCCTGGATGAACCATCCAGAGGGCTTGATCTTGAAGGTCAACTACTTCTTAGGGATTTTATTCTTAAAAATGCTAAGCAAGGAAAAACCGTATTTATAAATTCACATGACCTGCTTTCTCTTCAAAAATTATGTACTAAAATAGCATTTATTAATAAAGGAAAAATATATGATATAGGTACATATGAAGAATTAAGCAAACGGTACAGCAAAAATATATATTCTATAAAAGCAAAAAATATAGATAAATGGCTGAATGAATTAAAAAGAAGTACCTTTGTAAAATGGGTGCATACAGAATTTGATACTGTTACGGTTTGCGTTGATAATAATTACAATAATTTGCCTGAATGGTTGCATAGCAGAAATGTGCAAATCATTGAACTGAAAAAGGTAAGCGGTGACTTGGAAGACATATATCAACGTATTATAGGTTTTTCAAAATAAAGTGAGAGGTAAATTCATGAATCCTAAATTACATCCTTTATTATGGAAAGAATTAAAACGTCAAAAAAAATCAAAGATAACGCCTATTATCCAAGTTATAGCTTATTGTTATTTTTATATATATCTAAAAAGCATCTTTAGTATTGAAATTGTTTTGTCACTTATACCATTAATGTATGTTTTATCTATCCAAACCGATGTATTTCATTACGATTTTACTAATTATATTGAATCATTACTCTCATTGCCTATTGAAATTATAAATATTATAAAAAGCAAATGTATTTTTATATTATTAAAAGCATATATACAATCAATTATAACAATACTTATTCTACTGATTTATCATGTTATTATTGAAAAGAAAGATATGGTGTTTTCGGTTAAAACTTTTTTACTGATCATAGTTTTACCTATCTGGCAATACTATTTTAGTTATTTTATTGGGCTTGTAATCTGGAATTTAAAATCAAAAATAAGAATTATCCCTTACCTTTTTCAAATTATAATACTGCTTACATGTATTCTGCTATTATCAAAAAATATGGTTAATATTCTTATTTTAATTATGCTTGGTTTGCTGTTGCCCATTTCTATAGGAATAAAAAAATTAACCGAAACACTAAGCAAAGAAAGAATTTTAAAAAGGAGTATCTGAATATGAGGGCTCTTATTTGGAAAAGAATTAATGAATCACATAAAAAAATATCAAAAGTAATCCTTTTTTTCCTTTTCCCTGTATTATATTTCGGCTTACTATATTTTACCGGAGTTCAGTGGAATAGTATAGTGGCATATTTCCCGTTTAATGTTATAACATTTAGCGTTATTATTCACTTTTCAATTGAAGAACTTGTGTCATGTGAAGTAATACTAGCTACCAATACCTCCATTCTGAAATTATGGTTTATTAACATTGTATTTGTCACAATTACCGGCTTTATTTACTCAATATTTTTACTCTTCGCCTTTGGCCTTATATTAAAATTTGCATTACATAAAGATATTGCATTAAATATTTATACGATTTGCCAATCATTTCTGAATCTTTTTATGAGCGCTGCTTTAATTGCAGGATCGACAATACATTTTGCAGACTATACTTTGCATAAGCAATTAATAGCTTCAGTATTTGCTGTTCTTGGCTTTGTTTTGCCGGTACTATTTGTACCATTCGGAAATTTAATACCGATTAATTCTACAAGCATTGTTACATCTGTTGTAGCTTCTGCATTACTGTTTCTTATATCAGCAATTATTATATACAATGCAAATAAAGAAAAACTGCTTATCAATACGAGTAGCATTGTGAAAGCATGGGAAATTAAAACAATTGATGAATAAGTTATTATAATAGGTTCTATAATAAATGTTGGGGTTTGTGAAACAGTTAGTTCACAACCCCATCTTTTCAGTTTATAATAAAAAAAGACCTCCCAGTGCCAGTCAATCATCTAACCACCAGGAGGTAAATATCAATGCCTAATAATCTTATCACAGATTTATTAAATTTGGAAGGCATTTTTGTAA
>CAZIHC010000101.1:0-7772 GCA_964538605.1 uncultured Herbinix sp.
CCATACCATCAACGGCAATACTATAAAACCTAAAACCATCGGACAAAAAAACTATGTAAATCAAATCCGTAATAAAATGACTGTTTTCGGTCTTGGTCCTGCCGGAACCGGCAAGACTTATCTTGCCATGGCCATGGCTGTAACAGCCTTTAAACGGGATGAAGTAAGTAAAATAATCCTTACCCGTCCTGCTATAGAAGCGGGAGAAAAGCTGGGCTTCCTTCCGGGAGATCTGCAAAGCAAGGTAGATCCCTATCTTAGGCCCTTGTATGACGCCCTTCATCAGATTATGGGGCCTGATGCATATTTAAAGAACTCCGAAAAAGGTCTTATTGAAGTTGCTCCTCTGGCATATATGCGGGGCAGAACTTTGGACAATGCCTTTATTATTTTGGATGAAGCCCAAAATACGACACCGGCACAGATGAAGATGTTCCTTACAAGAATAGGTTTCGGTTCCAAAGTAGTAATAACCGGCGATTTGACCCAAAAAGACCTTCCGAAAGGCACAAAATCCGGCCTTGAAGTTGCCATAAAGGTACTCAGCAAAATAGAAGATATCGGCTTTTCTTACCTGACTAACCAGGACGTAGTAAGGCATCCTCTGGTTCAAAAAATAGTTAAAGCTTATGACGCTTACGAAGAGAAACAAAAGCTTCTTTCTCAAAAAAAGAAAAAGTCCACTATTATTAAAAGAGGAATATAAGCAGAAAAATCAGGAGTAGTCGTATGATATCGGATAAGGGAAAAAAGATAGATTCCAAATTACTTATTACAATCTTGCCCCTGACAGCAATGCTGACCGTCTTTTTTTCAAAAATACTGTATAAAGCAGAAATAATAGAAATACTAAAGGTATGTATAACGACCCTTTTAACTTCTACAGCTGTAGTATTTTATATCCGTTTTCATGCCTGTTTTAATAATGTCAAATACTCAAGCATTATTATTTTTATTTCTTATATGATATCAATTTTATTTGTAATGTTGCCGAAAAATCCGCAAAATTTCAGTTTATGGATGCTCGGCGGTATTGTAAATGCTATGTTAATTGACAAGACACTGGGATTATTGATATATTTTAACATGGTCTTTTTGCTAAGCATGAACTCCATTGTCGGACCGGAAATTATTATTCATTTTCTTATGATGGGTATTTTATTTGTCCTTTTATCGGATGCCATTAAGAGTAAATCTACGGTTATTTATGCATCGATTATATTGCTTTCGACCAATATTACATTAAATTTTGTCATAAATAATTTTATTTTTGATACAAGCAATGCCAATTATCTTGTTTCATTTTTCAGTATCTTTGCGGTACTAGTTACCGCCTTTTTGTTGTCGCAGTTATATGAGAAATTATTGAAAGATACTGTATTTGAAACAGCAAATGAAGTTCAAGACAAAGATAATAATACCCGGGGTAAAATCGGGCAAATTGCATCTGAAATTAATCGTGATACGGTTGAGGAGATTTCGGCTGCAGCAACCGATAATATCCCCAATACGGATAAGCAGATTGTACCCGTAGCAACCGCTATCAGGGATTCAAATGAGCCGATTTCACCTGCAGCACCCGATGAAATCCGCAATTCAGATAAGCAGATTACACTCTTAGCAACCGATTATATCTTTGATACGGATGAGCAGATTTCATCTGCTTCCCCTGAAAATAAACGGAATACGGAAGTAATACAGAATATAACAAGGACAAGTTATGATGTGCTTTTGTCCGAAGATAACGAACTGCTTCAGAAGATTAAAAATCACTCCGAGAAGCTTTATAACCATAGCCGTTTGATCGGTGATTTATCCGCAAAAGCAGCAAGATTAATCGGTGCCGACGAAGATTTGGCAAAGGCCGGCGGATATTACCACGAAATCGGTAAGATTAACGGTGTCAATTACATAGAAGAAGGCTTAAAATTGGCCGATGAATATTCTTTCCCCGAGAAATTAAAAAATATTATCAGACAGCATAATATCAAACATGATAAACCCACTTTTAAAGAAGCTGCCATAGTTATGATCTCCGACAATGTGGCCACAACCATAGAGTACATAGAAAAAACAGGAGAAGGAAAGTTTGCACCGGAAAAGATTATTGATGACATTTTCCGTATGAGGATGGAAAAAGGTACTTTTGATGAATCCGGTTTAACTTTAAAAGAATTTAAACTCCTTAAAGAATTTTTTCAGAATGAGTTTAAATCCACTGGCAATAATGATAAGGAGGAAAATTAATTGACTATAAATTTGGAATATGAAGCTTCAAAGCAATTGGATTTTGATTATAAGGAAATCATCGAAAAAGTGGTAGCACAATGTCTAGATGAGGAAGATTTTCCTTATGAGGCTGAAATCAGCATTTTACTTACAGATGATAAGCAGATACAGGAACTTAATAAAAATTTCCGCGGAAAGGACGCACCGACCGATGTGCTTTCTTTCCCTGCTTTAGAATATAAAAAAGCCGGAGATTTCTCATTTCTTGATGAAGCGGGGGATGAGTATTTTAATCCGGATACCGGCGAATGTATTCTGGGGGATATAGTAATATCGGTTGACCGGGCTATAAGCCAGGCCGAAGAATATGGTCATTCCATAGTCAGGGAAATTGCATTTTTGACAGCCCACAGTATGTTTCATCTGATGGGATATGATCATATGACCGATGATGAAAGGCTGATAATGGAAGATAAACAGAAAAAGGTTTTGTATGATTTAAAAATTTACAGATAACAAAGAAGGTAACAAACATGAAAAAAGGTATATATATTGTGTTCATTTTTTTAACAGTCCTTGCTTTAGGCGGCTGTAAAAAGAATAAAAATAAGGCTGATGAAAACGACAATAATCAGAATATTTCAGAGCTCCCCAGTCCTACAGTTCAGGTGACACCTGAGCCTACTTCTCCTCCCGAAACATCAGAGGAGAACCATGATGGCGAAATGAAAAGCTATTTGACCGGGCTTTGGGTTCCGGTCGAAACAGGGACCAAACGTCCCTATGCAATACAATTCAGTAATTTTAAAACCGTAAGAAATCAATGGGGTATCGGACAAGCCGATATCGTATACGAAGCGCTGGTTGAAGGCGGTATAACCCGGCTTCTTGCCATAGGTGAAAATTTTACCGGTGACAGAATAGGGTCAATAAGAAGTTCAAGGCATTATTTTGCCAGTTTCGCAGACGAATATGACGCCATATATATCCATTACGGCAAAACCAAATATGCTACATCAAAAATAAAAGAATTGGGTATCGATAATCTTGACGGGGAAACAGGAATCGGAACTACGGTATTTTACCGGGATAAGAGCATGAAAGCCCCTCACAATGCATTTACTTCGTTGGATAAAATTCTTGCAGGTATAGAGAAGAAAGGGTACAGGACTGAGCTTAAACCCGATTATGAACCTCATTTTATGTTCTATGACAAAGATACAGATATAGACGGGACGGAATGCAGTAAAATCACGATAAAATATCCGTACAATAAACCCTATTTGGAATACAACTCCTCGGACAAGCTTTATTACAGATACCAGTTTGGGGAAGTCCATAAGGATTCCAATACCGGAGAACAGCTTAAGTTCAAAAATATTATTGTTCAGTTTGTAAAAGAGTGGGATATCGATAAGAACGGGTACCAGACCATGGAACTGGAAAACGCCGAAGGAACCGGATATTATATTACAAACGGCAAGATGGTTCCGATAACATGGAAGAAAAAAGAAGGCAAAAAATGGATGCGTTATTATGATTCTTCCGGTAAAGAATTAACCATAAATCCGGGTAAAACTTACATTGCAGTTTATCCAAACAATAAAACAAAAGATGTAGTAATTGAGTAAGGAGAGGAACATGGGCGCAGATAAAAGAGAAAACCAATTTTTGATACAGGGGAGTATTCTGGCTGCGGCATCTCTGTTGGTTCGTATAATAGGCTTGATTTATAGAATACCTATGACCCGTATCATAGGTGACGAGGGTATGGGCTTATACACCATAGCTTATGAATTATACAGCATTACATTAATCTTATCGACATACAGCCTGCCTCTTGCCGTATCAAAATTGGTAGCCGCAAAAAATTCTAATCGTGAATACAGAAATTCATATCGTATTTTTATAACAGCCATGGGCTTTGCTTTTGTCGTAGGTTTAATTGCTTCACTGATATTGTTTTTTGGGGCAGATTTCTTTGCCACAGTGGTAAATAATGACCCTAATGCCGCACTACCCATCAAAGTTTTGGCTCCTACCTTGTTTGTATTTTCTATAATGGGTGTATTCCGTGGTTTTTATCAGGGCAAAAATACTATGATTCCTACAGCCATATCCCAGGTTATAGAGCAAATTGTCAATGCCGTTGTAAGTGTTCTTGCGGCATATATGCTGATGAAAAACTTCAGCGCATCAGAACACCTGGCGGCATACGGGGCAGCAGGCGGTACATTGGGTACTTTAATCGGAGCAATTTCCGGCCTTTTGTTCCTTTGGTTTGTTTATATAATCTACAGGCCGGTATTAAGAAAACAACTCAGATCTGACAGAAATCCTTACACGGATTCCTATAAAGACATATTAAAAATGTTGGCAGTAACAATCTCACCTATTATTTTAAGCCAGACGGTTTATCATATAAGCGGTGTAGTTGATAATGCGATGTTTACGAATATTATGGCTTCAAAAGAAGTAACCCATTTTGACAGCACTGTATTTTCCAATGTTGTTCCCGGCAGTTTATATACGGCTGAAAATATAAGAATTCTTTTGGGAATTTACAGCAACAAATACAGGAACCTGTCCAATATCCCCGTAGCCATAGCCACAGCCATAGGAACGGCTACAATAACAAGTATAACTGCGGCCAAGGCAAAAGGCCTGGATGGTGTTATCCGTTACAAAACCCATGTAGCGGTAAAATTCAATATGATTATAGCCATACCGGCTGCCGTAGGCATGGGGGTATTGGCTTATCCTATACTACAGATGCTTTTTCCCGGCTCCCATCAGCTTGACGCCAATTACCTAAGGCTTGGTGCAATCGCCATAGTATTTTATTCCCTGTCAACGGTAACCACATCCATACTGCAGGGCATAAACCGTTTAAAAACTCCTGTTATAAATTCGGCAATTTCCTTGGGTTTTCACGTTGCCATGCTGTTTTTGCTGTTAAAATACACGTCACTAAGCGGATACGCTTTGGTTATATGCAACGTAACTTTTGCCCTGGTTGTATGTGTACTTAACTGGCTTTCTTTGGAGAAATATTTAAGTTATAAGCAAGAAATTTTAAAAACCTTTGTCATCCCTGCCGTAAGCGCCGGTATAATGGGTATAGCTATATACTTTATTCATCTGGGACTGTATAAATGGACATCCAGCAATACCTTTGCTACCGTTGTTTCAGTATTTGCCGGAATTGTCATCTACTTTGCCCTTTTGATTTTTATGAAAGGGGTAGAAGAAGAAGAGCTGGAAAACCTTCCAAGAGGGAATATGATAATCCGTATATTACGATGGGCTCATATTTTAAGATAAGATATAAGTATTAATTAACCGGTACATATACATAAATAATCCCGTTTATAAGCAATAACAGGGATACGTTGTACACGATGCAAACACTGATTGTATAAATTAGTAAATAGTGGAGAAAATATATGCCGAAGGAGTGGTTATATGAAACTCAGGAAGGCATATATTTTTATTTTAAGCTTTTTATCCCTGTCCCTGTTATTCAGTGTATGTTATTATTTAAGCTATCAGCATGCCTTAAGGCAGTTTAATAAAAGAGCTGTAGAACGGTCGGAAGAATTTGCCGCTCTTCATGAGAATAATACACCTGCCCCGCCAGAGAATTCTCAAATCGGTGAAGATAACGAAAATAACAATAATATTAATAATAATGATTCAGATGAAACCGTAGCGGTAGACGTGCAACCTGAACCGATAATTCTACCGACCACTAAATTTATTCTTGAAATCTATGACCGAAAAAAGGGGACTTTAGAGCAGATAGAGCAAAACCCTCCGGGTGATTTTGTAGGCCTTACCCGGGAAGAAGTTGAAAAATATCTTGACGATTATATGAGAGATCTTACCCTTTCCGAATATAATAAAGGGTTGCTTTCATATGAATTGATTTCTTTTTCGGATAAAGCCGTAAAGTTAAGAAAAAGCTATGATGCCGATATGGTCCCTTACAGGTTTTATGTGGTTGTAAAAAACGGTTATGTGGTAGTATACAACAGTGATTTAAAGTCGGTATATGAATATACCCATATAGAAGCAAAAAATCTTCCTGAAGAAGACAGAACAGCCCTAAGTCAGGGAATTTATGTAGACAACATAGATGACTTGTATGCTCTTCTTGAGAGTTTTACAAGCTAATATTATCCGGTTAATGATAGATTAGCTTAAATAGATAATTTTGTTGCTGTATTGTTGGCCTTCTATAAACATATGGAGCTGTTTCATAATAATTGTATACAGATAAAAAACTCTTAGGTTTCTGCATTTTAAAAGCTGTATACAATTAGAATTATGAAACAGCTCATTTTATGTTATAAATAATCTTATGTTTAAACACTGATTTCAAGACTTTTTGTTTTAAGTGAATATGCTTAAAACCAATTATTTTTTATACTTTTTCTTTTTACAGTAAGCATCTTTTATAAAATAATATAAACCGGCTAGCAAATTTCCGATTGTAAACAAGATAACATATATCAAAGTATAACCATAATCTTTTTCATATAAGAATAATGCGATTGTTATCAATCCGCATATACCCAAAAACAGGTATCCCCATTTTTCTGTGCTATACATTACTTTCTCCTTGCAAAGTAATCTGATTTCTAAAATATAAATCTAAGAGGGCAAATATTTTGCTTAAATTCTTATAATAATATACTGCTCATGGTAATTACTGTCATTTATATGATAATATTAGTTTTGTGGGTTTGTCAACATATGATACACCAAATTTAATAAAATCATTTAAGCCTTCTTGTGGCGATTACGATCCCAGTGGTCTCATAGGAAAACGCTATACTTTCTTTTGCTATCCATAAGATGTTAAGATAAACTTATGGGGTAAATTATGATTTCAAGGCTTTTGATAATCAAAAATGATTTAAAATTAGTTTTTAATTAAAATTTACAAAACATTATATTAAAATAAGTAAGAATGACTTGAATTAATTTTCACGGTAAAATATAATGATACAAATGTCAAATACCGGGGGGTTTACCGTTGGAATACGACGTAATTATAGCCGGGGCAGGTGCAGCAGGCCTAGTTGCCGCAATTGCCGCTGCAAGGAAAGGCAAATCGGTTCTGATAATCGAAAAAAACAGTAAAGCAGGCAAGAAAATTCTTGCAACAGGAAACGGCAAATGTAATTTTACTAACCTGCATCAGTCTCCGGAATGCTATAGATCTGAAGACAGTAATTTTGCCATGAAAGTTCTGTCTAATTTTGATCTCAATAAAACATTAAACTTTTTTGAAAATCTTGGTATATTCCCAAAAGAACGAAACGGTTATGTATACCCTTTTTCCGAACAGGCTTCCAGTGTGGTTTCAGTTCTTTTGATGGAATGCGAAAGACTGAAAGTAGAAATTGCATATAATGAAAAAGTTAAATCGGTTATTCAGCCCGATTTTACCGTTGTAACAGTAAAATCAGATAATACGGAAGCAGTTTACTACGGGAAAAAATTAATTATAGCTACAGGGGGATGCGCTTCTTCAA
>CAZIHC010000102.1:0-7756 GCA_964538605.1 uncultured Herbinix sp.
AAAGCTTTTTACATATCAAAGATAATGTATAGTATCAAGCAGGATCTGATGAAATCTATAATTAATTTTAATATTAAAGATTTTTTTACAAGAAGCAGTGCGGATTATATATCCGTATTTAATAATGATATTAAAATGCTGGAAGATAAGTATTTTAATTCTATTTTATTAATGTTCAGAAGTTCGGTAATCCTCATTGTATCAATGGCTATAATGATATATATTCAACCGATAGTTTCAGTTATTGCAGTAATTTTATCTTTCTTTCCTATAATAATTCCTAAATTTTATGGAAAAAAGTTAAGTCAAGTAAATGGGGTATTTTCAGAAGGATTAAAAAAATATAATAGAGTAATAGATGATATATTTAACGGATTTGAAGTTGTTAAAGGTTATAAGATGGAACCTTATATCTTAGAAAAACATGGTAAAGAAAACGAAGAACTTGAAATCTATCGTAAAAATGCCGGAATAAAAAAAGCTAATGCCGATGTATTAACAAATTTAATAGCTGTAGGTATTCAGTTCGCTGTTTTTGTTCTTTCAGGTTTTTTTGTAATTATGGACAAGATTTCAGCCGGTGATGTACTTGCAATAACGCAATTAATGAATAAAGTTGTAAATCCGGTGTTTGATATTATAGACGGCTTTAATAACATCCAGTCGGTGAAAGAAATTGAAAAAAATATGTTAGAAATAATAAATAAGAAGAGTGAATGTACGGAAACAAGACCTATAAATGAAGTTAATAAAAAAATTATATTAAAGAATATAACATATACATACTCGGAAACAGACCAAGGTCTGAAAAATATTTCCTTGGAATTTGAAAAAGGGAAAAAATATGCTATTGTAGGAGAAAGCGGAAGTGGAAAATCTACATTAATAAAATTAATATTGGGGTATTTTGATAACTATAAAGGAGACATATATTTTGATGACGTTAATATAAGGGAACTTTCGCAGGAATCAATTTTTAATATTATATCTGTAATGACTCAACGGGTATATATGTTTGAGGATACAATTAAACACAACATTACATTACATAAGAATTATTTAGATGATGAACTGGAAAATATTATATTGATGGTTGGACTCGATAAAACATTGGCAATGAAAGAATCTGACTTGACATATTTTCTTAAACGGAATGGTGAAAACTTATCAGGTGGCGAGAGACAAAAAGTCGCTATTGCAAGAGCCTTACTGAATAATAAAAAATGGTTAGTTTTTGATGAAGCAACGGCAGGTTTAGATAATGAAGCCTTATATCAGATAGAAAATTTAATAGTTAATTTACCTGATATAACATGTTTGACTATTACACACAGATATAATCATGATATATTAAGCAAATATGATAAAATATTCGTTATGAAAGAAGGAGAGTTGGTAGAATCAGGAAGATTTGATGAACTTATGAGTAAAAAGGGTATTTTCTATAATTTGTATTCGCTGCAAACTTGAAACACAAATGATAACTGCATAATATTTACGTAGGATAAATTTCTTAAATATAAAAATCCAAGCAATTCTGGTATGTTGCATCTTGAACTTAGTAAACTAATCAAATCATCTTAAATAAAAGTCTTGTATTATGTGACAATTGAATTGTGTAACAATAACTACAGATGAACATTGTATAAAAACGCTAATCCTTAAAGGATTAGCTTTTTTTATTAGGTGCCCGTAATTAGTTTAAAACATTTGATTATTAATTGACATATATATGACAACAAAATGACAAACAAAAAATTTATAAAGTAATTAACAAAGGGATAATTTTCCTGAATGGAGGTTAAAGGATGACAGCTCAAATGAAAGACCAACTAATGAAAAAAAGAACTTTTATGCTTTTCATTATTGCTTTTGTGGTCTTTGGATTTATTTTTTGGCCCGGTAAAGCAACATATGCAAAAGAGGAAACCGTCTACAGCGACGGTATTTACAGATATATTATAAAAGACAACAACGAAAAAAAGGTACAACTGATCGGAATAGAATCTGATAAAGCTACAAAAGAACTTTACATTCCGGGAAAGGTTTTTATAAATAACATAGAATATACGGTTGATTTGGTGGATATTTACTATGAATATTATTCTAATGAGAAATATGCTAAATTTTATAGCAGTGTCAGCAAAATAAATGTGGCGGATAACTTTACTGGTTCACTGCGAAATTTGACATTTGCTTTTGAAAATTTAGAAGCAATTGAATTTTACGGAAAAGATGTACCAAAGGAAGTTGATATACTTTTATTTTACTGGAATTTAAAAGATTTTTTGTTTATAGTTCCCAAAGGCACGGAAAATGCGTATTCAAAGGTAATTAATATATATATTCATTATTATTTTTACAGCGATTTATATGAACAGGATATTGAGGTAAAACCGACCATAATATCAGGTAATTCTAAAGACATTGAATTCAGTTATTTTGCCAAAGACGGATTTATTTATAGAGTAACAAAATCGGCAAAAAAAGGAAAGGGGAAGGTAGAGCTTGTCGGTATTACCCATTCGCTTAAACTGGATTATTTGAAACTTCCAGATAAGGTAAGCCACAACGGGTACACTTATGAACTTACTAAACTTCGTCATTTTGCTTTGCTCGGATGCGGTGCAAGGGTTATTGTAGTGCCGGATTCTGTTACTGAAATGGAAGGAAGGGTATTTGATTCAACTGTTGAACTTCTTTTCCTGTCAAAGAACTGCAAAAAAATTCCTTCTTATATGGTCGCTGATGAAAACAGTGAGACAAATTTGAGGTTTGTATATGTGCCTGAAGGGGTAACTACCATATCGGATTATGCATTTAACAATATACCTCTTAATACGGCCAGTATAATCTTGCCTACTACCGTTACAAAAGCAGGAAAAAATTCTTTATATACTTTTAAATTAGTGACGTTTCTAAATAAAAAACCTCTGGATAACGTGGCTGCGGCAGTGAAAAAAGGCACGACTGTTAAAGTTGATAAATCGGCCGTTTCTGCTTTTAAGAAAATTCTCGGAAGCAAGGCATCGGTTGTCGAGGCTAAGAAAATAGTAAAAACAAAAGATATTAAGGTAAATAAAGAAGAATTGAAACTTTCCACTTATAATACAGCCACATTAATCGGTACACTTTCAAAAGGTTCAAATGAAACGATTTATTGGCTTTCTGCAAATCCCGATATTTTGGAGGTGTCCTCAAAAGGGGTTATAACACCAAAGAAAGCAGGTACCACTTATGTGGTTGCATATACCAGAACCTCGGGAAGACATAAAGCGGTGAAAGTTACAGTTACGGAAGCAATTTTTGATGACGGAATTTTTACTTACAGAATTACCGATCCGTCAAAAAAGACAGTGACTTTATGTGAAATCAGCCCGGATAAGTCTCTCAAAACTTTGACCATTCCCGAAACGGTTACTTATAAAAAAGTAAAATACACTGTAACGTCGGTTATAGCCAATCCGGATGATCCTGCTGTTCCGTTAATACCCGAAAAGTATAGCAACAATAAGATAAAAACGATTATATTCCCCAAATCTATAACGGGAAAGGTCGGATACCTGGGAGTTTTAAAAAATATAGAGAGCATAACGTTTAAGGGGACTAAGGCTCCTGAAGCCATATGCAACTGGTATGAAGACGGTGGGCTTTTGGCATGGCAGGCTGTAATTTACGTTCCAAAAAAATGTGTAAGTGCATATACATCCGTCCTGTGGTTAAGGGCCTATGATACTTACCAGCAGACTCATTACGGCTGCATCATGGATTTTAATGTGGTTGAGACAGGTAACGATCAGGTAAAGCGTTTTGTGGCAGACGGAATACTGTACCATGTGACTAAATACGCAAGCAAAAAGAATAGCGGAGAAGTAATAGTAAAGGGAGCAGATGTCAACCTAAAGAAAATTGTAATAAAGAATACGGTTAAGTACAAAGGATATACCTATAAGGTAACCGCAGTTTCAAGGAAGGCTATAGATTACAAAGGAAAAGAAGTGTATATTGATAAGTCTGTAAAGAGGAACTGATTATTTTTTGGGTGTTTTGGTTTATAATATAGCAAGCTAAATAACTGATGTTTAAGATTATATAACGGAACTCTTTCTTGTAAGCTTTTTATAAAACAAGAGGGGTTCCGTTATTTAATTAATAATATGGGAAATGTTAATTAAAGAATTATAACCGTTTGCTTTATTATATGTCCTTGTATTATAATATTTATGTATTTCGGCAGGTATGAACTTGCATAAAATCATATATTGTATTATTCTAAAGGATGAAATTACGATATTGTCAAACTATACTTCGCTTTAAAAAAATAGGCTTAATATAAATTACATATGTATGTTTCTTTACTTTTACAAATATTATATAGACACATAAAAGTAACAGGCCGTATTTTTTTTTGAGTTGATCTGGTTATAAAAAGCAATCATAAGCAGCTGATATATAAATTAATATAGAAAGTCTTGGTGGTTTAATGGAAAATGATAAAGCAAAACTTTTTGAAGAATTAAGGACCAAATATCCGAAATTCATATATAAAGGCTATACATATGCCATTGGTGAATCTTCTTTAGATATAGATTTTAACTTTGAAATACCCGGGCTTTCACAATTTAATCCAAGGTGGTCGATTAAAAAGAGTGAAAGTAAGATTACAGACCCTAAAGATCTTGAACTTCTGATTTTTAATCTGGGAATGGTAGAGCTGATAAGTTATTGGAAATTAACGTGTTCACCTAAGATTATAATAAATTGTGGATATCTTTCTTCTGAACAGATTAAATGGTGGAAAAAACTATTTATAAAAGGACTAGGTGAATTTTTTTATACTAACGGAATTTCATTTAATTATGATATGTTTGAGTTCCGGTGTGACAATTCGCAAAATAACATAAACTTTATAAAAAATCCTGTAGCTGTTGCAGACAATTCAAACCCCAAGGTGCTTATTCCTGTCGGCGGTGGTAAAGATTCTGCGGTTACAATAAACCTTTTAGAAAATAAAGCTGACAGATACGGTTATGTTATAAATCCGAGAAAAGCCTGTATAGATACTTTAAATGCTTCGTCTATTCCCGAAGATAAATACATTTTTGTTCACAGAACACTTGATCCGAATATGTTAAGACTTAATGCCGAGGGATTTTTAAACGGTCATACTCCTTTTTCGGCAATGGTTGCATTTTCGGCGGTTTTGACTGCATTTTTAAACGATATACCTTATGTGGCTCTTTCAAATGAATCCAGCGCCAATGAAGCAACGGTACTGGGTTCAGACGTAAATCATCAATATTCCAAGAGTTTTGAGTTTGAGGCGGACTTTGCAAATTATGAAAAAGATTATATAAAGTCCGGCGTCCATTATTTCAGCTTGCTTAGGCCGTATGCAGAGGTTAAAATTGCAGAGTTTTTTTCAAAGTATAAGGAATATCATGAGATTTTCAGAAGCTGCAATGCAGGCAGCAAATTGGATATTTGGTGCAATAAATGCGCCAAATGCCTGTTTGTCTATATAATTCTTTCGCCTTTTCTGGATGAGAGCGGGATGCTTAAAATATTCGGTGAGAATTTATTAGACAAAAATGAACTTAAACCCATATTTGATAAATTAATAGGTATTATGCCCGAAAAACCTTTTGAGTGTGTCGGAAGCTACAATGAGGTAAATGCCGCATTGCAGGAGCTTTTGTGCCAATATAAAGAAAAAGGCATACCATTACCGATACTTCTTGAATATTACAGCAAACTTCCGGATATTCCAAAGTATAATCTGCAGGACTTTTGCGGCAGTTTTGACAACGATAATTTAATTCCTGATTATTTTCTAAATCTACTTAAAGATATGGAGAAATGACAATGATAGAATTATTAACGGATATTGTTAAAAATAAAAATGTACTGATTCTTGGTTTTGGCAAAGAGGGCCAATCTACATATAATTTATTAAACAAGCTTAATGTCTGTAAAAAACTTGATATTTCGGACATAAAAAAGCCGGACTGCAATTTTGGTTCAGAAACTAAAGTTTATAGTGGAGATACTTATCTGGACTGTCTGGATTCATATGATATAGTTTTTAAAAGTCCCGGTGTAGTATTACCGAAAGACATTCATCAGTATAAATGCAGAATAACATCCCAAACAGAAGTTTTTCTTGCAGCTTACAAAAAACAGGTAATCGGTATAACGGGAACTAAAGGAAAAAGTACCGTATCAACTCTTTTGTATCATGTTTTGTCAAACAGCAATGTAAAATGTATTCTTGCGGGAAATATCGGAACTCCGGTATTTAATGTAATTGAAAATATCGATAAAGATACGGTAATAGTCCTTGAGCTTTCCTGCCATCAGCTTGAGTATTGCAATTATTCACCGGCTACAGCCGTACTGTTAAACATTTATGAAGACCATCTGGATCATTACAAGAGCTTTGAAGCATATAAAAAAGCCAAAAAAAATATATTTCTTCATCAACATGCATCAGATACATTATACTGTGGCGATGATGTTATATTGGATGAAGGCGAAGTTAGATCCCGGGTATTTTATATTAATGCCGACATATTACCTTTCAAATCATTTGAAAGTATAGGAGACGTAAAATTAAAAGGTGTACATAATTTAAAAAACTGTGCTTTTGTGTATACAATCAGCAAAAACTTCGGGGTTTCGGATGATACTTTTATATCTTTGCTGCAAACATATAAACCTCTAAAGCATCGCCTGGAATATATAGGTACTAAACACGGGGTGGAATATTATGATGATTCCATATCCACAACCGTTGAATCAACAATAAATGCGATTAAAAGTATAGAAAACGTAGAAACAATAATCCTTGGCGGAATGGACAGAGGTATAGATTATACCAATCTGATCCGGTTTTTGCTTAACAGTAAAATAAAAAATATACTTCTTATGTATGAATCCGGAAAGCGGATTTATGAGCTTTTTAGGCAGGAAGCAGATTTACATAATAAAAAAATAATTTACTGTTCCGATCTGGAACAGGCCATATCCACGGCACAGGATGTAACATCCAAAGGAACTGCCTGTCTGCTTTCTCCGGCATCGGCCAGCTACGGGCATTTTAAGAATTTTGAAGAAAGAGGAGATGCTTTTAAGCATTTGCTATTTGATTTCTAATTTAAATATTAAAGTAAAAAATTATATAGGAAGTGACCTGCAGTATATAATTTACCCGAAGACCTTAATTGATTTTCGGGTAAATATTTTATAGATGCAAAATTTAATAGTAAATGTATTGCCTGTATTTATGAGAAATGGATTCTTTATGAACGTAACGTTTATTAATCCTGGAATTGATTATATGATAGGAAGTATAATGGAAACCCAGACAGATAATGATACAGGAGTCTGGTCTGACCCTCTTTATCATTTTTATCCGCAGCTGAACAAGAATCAGGCGAAAAAGCTAAGCTTTGCCGAGAGAAAGAAATATATAGAAAATGTTATGCGTGAGATTTATATAGATCAGGAGCTTGTTATAAACAATAAAATTACTGATTATAAAAGACACTGGGGAAAACATAAGGAACAGATAGAAAATGCCCTGTCGGAAGCATTTGAAGCCGAATGCAAATCTCTTTTTAATGATTTGCGCTGCTATATATCCATAAATCCTATAGAGCCAAGATTTCTAAAGGAGCAATATTTCGAAGTATTTTATTTTGGTTCTATAATAAATGTTGGGGTTTGTGAAACAGTTAGTTCACAACCCCATCTT
>CAZIHC010000103.1:0-7730 GCA_964538605.1 uncultured Herbinix sp.
TTTTAATAATAATGCTTGAATACGCCTGTTTTCCTGTTTCCAGCGAAATTGTTCTACCCCTTTCCGGGGCGGTTGCCTCTATAAATAATATTCATTTTCTGGTTATCCTGCCTGTAAGTGTAATTGCAGGGCTGATAGGAACCGGATTTTGCTATGCAGTAGGCTGGTTTGGAGGCGGAGCCATCATAAGTACCATAATACGTAAATTCCCCAAAACAGAAAAATCCATTAAAGCCTCATATGAAAAATTTAACGAAAACGGAGCCTGGGCTGTCTGCATCGGCCGTGTTATTCCCCTTATCCGTACATATATAGCATTGGTTGCCGGAGCGGCAAAATTAAACCCTGCCACATATTTTCCCGCATCCTTCCTTGGTATTACCATTTGGAATACTCTTTTAATAGGCTTAGGATACTCTCTAAGGGAAAATTATGACAGGGTAGCGTCATATTATCAGCGTTATAAGCATAATCTGATTCCCGTATTTATTGTATGTGTATTATATTTGATATTTAACCGTATTTATAAGAAAAGAAAAAGCAAAAAAATCCAAAATCAAATATAAAATCAAACTGCTTGTTTATCTTTATAACTAAAAAAGAGTAATATAAATGTTATGCTACAACAGATTTATTTTTCCATCTTCCGGATAATACCCTTATAGTCCCGACTATTCCTGTAACAAACCATGTTAAAGCTGTAGCAAGGAAAATTCCTCTGTATCCTATAACTACGGACAAGTATTTAGAGAATATAACCCTACATATAACTTCTACCAATCCCATTATCATGGGAATTCTTATATCACCGGCTCCGCTAAGGAAATTTCTTGTCACAAAGATCATGCCAAGAAAACTATAAAACAGACAGGTAATCCTTATTCCCTGTACTCCATGTCTTACCACATCAAACTCGTCTTTTTTAGTAAACAGCATCATTATGTATTGGCCGCCGAAATACATCACAGGCAGCATAACCAGACTGAACATTATGGCTAAAACCGTTGCCGATTTCATCCCTTTTTTTACCCGGTCCAATTCCTTTGCTCCTATATTTTGCCCGGTAAATGCTGCTACAGCAGCACCCAAAGACATAAAAGGCTGCATAACAAGCTGTTCTATCCTGTTTACAACCGTATAAGCAGCCGTTATTACAGTTTCATTAAAACTGTTTATAACAGACTGTAAAGCCAGCATTGATACCGATACAAAGGAATTTTGCAAAGCCACAGGTATACCGAAGCGTATACACTTTATAAATATTTCCCTGGCAGGTTTCAGTTCTTTAATTGGTATACGAAGAAATTTTATTTTGGTCAAAGCATATATAATACAACCTATGGCTGATACATATTGAGAAATTATTGTTGCAATGGCAACACCGGCAACACCCCAACGAAAAGCAATTACAAAAATCAGGTCCAAAATAACATTTAGGACACTTGCTACAATTAAAAATACCAGAGGTGTTATAGTATCACCCAGTGCCCGCAAAACGGCAGACATACCGTTATAACCTGCAATGCCCAAAATACCCAATAATGAAATTTTCATATATCGTTCAGACTGATCGATTATATCCGGATGAGTATCCAACAGTTCCAGCAAGGGGCGGCAGACAAAAAAACCTGCTATCCCCATGATAACCGATGCCAGAAATACTACATATATGGCAGTGGCAAAACTCTTCCTGACATTTTCATAATCTCCGGCTCCGAAATATTGGGATATAACAATGGATATACCTGCGGAAAGGCCGAAGGTTAAACCGAATATAAGAAATATGGATGAGCTTGTTGCACCGACTGCCGCCAGAGCATCCTTATTTACAAACTTTCCTACCACTATGGAATCTACCATATTATAAAGCTGCTGAAATATATTTCCGACAAGCATGGGCCCGGTAAAAGCCAATATTAATTTTAAAGGCCTGCCTTTAGTCATATCACGCACTAGAGTTCTGGACATATTTACACCTCTACTCTTTAATTTGGAACCTCTCATATATAATATAGTCAATTAACTAATTAAAAACATGTATCATATTATACTAATTTTAAATTGATGTAAATGTATTATTTGATAACAAAGATGTTGCATTCGTAAAATTGCATTTCTTACATATTCCCCCCTTATCCTCATATAATTATAGAAGATTGACCAAACAAGGAGTGAAATATGCACTGGCATAGTCTATCCATCGAAGAGACCATAAGGGAGTTAAAAACGGATATAAAAAAAGGTCTTTCCCAAAACGAGGTTAAAGAAAGACAAAAACAATACGGGAAAAATATTATAGATGCAAAGAAAGGCAAAAATCTGCTGCAAAAATTCCTTGCTCAGTTTGCTGATTTTATGATAATTGTTTTAATATGTGCCGCAATAGTTTCCCTGGCTGTATCATATATGGACGGTAACCCCGATTTTGTTGACCCGATAATTATCCTTATGATAATTTTTTTAAACGCATTTTTAGGGGTCTTGCAGGAAAGCAGGGCTGAAAAAGCTTTGGAAGCCCTAAAAAAAATGTCCGCTCCTACCGCCCATGTCCTAAGGGAAAACAAGATAAGCGAAGTTCCATCATCGGAATTGGTTCCGGGCGATGTAGTCATATTGGAAACAGGTTGCTTTGTACCTGCCGACTGTAGGTTAGTCCACAGTGTTAATTTAAAGGTCGAAGAAGCTTCCCTGACCGGAGAATCCCATCCGGTAGAAAAGAATGCCAATGTCCGTTTGATTCCCGAAACCAATCTTGCCGACAGGCAAAATATGGTTATGGCAACAAGTACGGTCCTTTACGGAAGAGGTGTAGGCGTAGTTACAGATACAGGTATGAATACTCAGGTCGGTCATATAGCCAGAATGATTATGGAAGACGATACCCCGGATACTCCTCTTCAAAAAAGATTGGCAAAAACAGGCAAAGTCCTCGGGATATCCGCACTTATCATCTGCATTATGGTTTTCCTGATAGGTATATATAAAAAACTTCCGCCCTTTGATATGTTTATGACCTCCGTAAGCCTTGCCGTAGCAGCAATTCCGGAGGGTCTTCCGGCTATCGTAACTATAATGCTTTCTTTGGGTGTGCAAAGGATGGCAAGGAAAAATGCGGTCATACGAAAACTTCCTGCCGTAGAAACCCTGGGCAGTGCTACGGTTATTTGTTCAGATAAGACAGGAACCCTAACTCAAAATGTTATGACCGTAACGGAAACAGCTTCCGTAAACGGAAAAGAAGAAATGAAAAGCGATTTCGGTTTTTTCCTACTGTCTCATGCAGCCCTTTGCAGTGACTCAATGCTTCAGACCGAAAACAATCAGCCTGTAATCAGCGGAGAACCCACAGAAAAAGCTTTGGTTTTGGCCGCATATAATACCGGAGCCGATAAAAACCAACTGGATCTGGCATATCCAAGAATATATGAAATTCCCTTTGATTCTGCCAGAAAACTGATGACTACGGTACATAAATCTTCCGAAATGACCGCTTACAGAAGTATTACCAAGGGAGCGTATGATGTTTTAATTGAACGCTGCACCCATATTTATAAGGACGGCAAACCTCATCCTTTATCTGTCAGGGATAAAAACAAGCTGAATTCCATTAACAACACCATGACAGGCCGGGCCTTAAGGGTTATTGCCGTTGCTTATAAAAACCTTTCTAAGTTTAACCCCAAAACCGATGCTTCATCACTTGAAAAGGATTTAATATTTGTCGGTCTTATAGGAATGATTGACCCTCCCCGCAAAGAAGTAAAAGAAGCCGTAAGAGTCTGTAAACAGGCCGGAATTAAACCGGTTATGATCACCGGAGACCATATTCTTACTGCCCAGGCAATCGCCAAAGATCTTGGTATTCTTACTAATCCGGCGGAAGCCATAACCGGTGAAGAATTATCCAGAATGTCTGATGAACGGCTAAACGACATCATATCCCGTTACAGTGTGTTTGCACGGGTATCTCCCGAACATAAGGTAAGGATTGTAAAAGCCTATCAAAACAGAGGCGATGTTGTTGCCATGACCGGGGACGGGGTAAATGATGCGCCGGCCCTGAAAGCGGCAGACATAGGCTGCGCCATGGGAATTTCAGGAACGGATGTGGCTAAAAAGGCTTCTGATATGATTCTTACGGATGATAATTTTGCAACCATTGTATACGCCGTACAGGAAGGAAGAGGCATATACGAAAATATTAAAAAGGCAATTCATTTTCTTCTTTCCAGCAATATCGGAGAAATCCTTACTATTTTTGTGGCTATTTTATTTGGTCTTCCATCCCCTTTGGTAGCTGTGCAACTGCTTTGGGTAAACCTGGTAACAGACTCCCTTCCCGCTATTTCTTTGGGGGTAGAACCGGCTCCTAAGGACATAATGAAAAGGAAACCCATATCACCGAAAAAAGGCATGTTTGCGGACGGCCTTGCCTTACAGATTGTGATAGAAGGTATACTTATAGGTTCTTTGGCTCTTACCGCATTCGTAATCGGTGTCAAGTATTATGACCACCACAGCCTGCATGAGAGCAATACCTTTACCCCTTGGGTCGGAAGAACTATGGCTTTTTCGGTATTAAGCCTGTCGCAGCTGTTTCATTCCTTTAACATGAGAAGCCACCGTTCCCTATCCGAAATCGGTATTTTTACCAACAAAAAATTGGTAATGTCTTTTCTTATTTGCACCTTCCTGCAAATTTCGGTAGTATCCATACCGCCTTTAGCCAGGGTATTTCAGGTGGTACCCCTTAGTTTCCGCCAATGGGCTATTGTATTTTTGCTTTCTATGGCACCTATTGTAGTCGAGGAAATTCAAAAAAAATTTAATAATAAAAGACATATATCTTGAAATTTTAAAACAACCATTTTATATTAAAATTATCAGCCAGACTAAAAAGAGGTGAGAGCATGTCGGTAAATAGTCATGCTTATGATCCACTTAGACCCTATGATGATTCTATGTGGGACAGATTCAGCCTGTATGACAGCATGCCTTATACGTGGGATTCGAATTTCGAGAAAAAGATATCACTGATAAGCGGTAATATTATAAAAAGTTACAGATACGTAATAACAGATGAGCCTTATGTGATAAAAAACTGAGTATAAATTTCCGGTAAAAGCAAATCTTATAATATAATCTAAAATTATATTTTCAACAGATATTACATCGGGTTTTTATGTATATACAAAACTATTTTAAAGAAGTGTAAAAATAATTTTTGACGTGTTACATAAAAAGTAAAATAAAGGCTTTCTATGATAAATTTCAATCATAGAAAGCCTTTATTTTTATTTGATTATATTTAAGCAATCTTAAATTGCTGCTTTGAGTACTTACTTGCTTATCTTTTTACCTTGAAAGCATTTTTACCAAGATAAACCGCCCTGCTTCCAAGCTCCTGTTCAATTCTAAGGAGCTGATTGTATTTAGCTACACGGTCGGTTCTGGAAGGTGCACCGGTCTTAATCTGGCCTGCATTGGTTGCTACAACAATGTCAGCAATGGTAACATCCTCGGTCTCACCGGAACGATGGGATACTACCGCTGTCCACTTGTTGTTCTTAGCCATCTCGATGGCATCCAATGTTTCGGTCAAAGTACCGATCTGGTTAACCTTAATCAGTACGGAGTTGGATACATTCTGAGCTATACCTTTGCGAATTCTTTCGGTGTTGGTAACAAATAAATCATCGCCTACCAGCTGAACCTTATGCCCTATACGCTCAGTCAGCTTCCTCCAGCCTTCCCAGTCTTCTTCTGCCAGACCGTCTTCCAGTGAGATTACAGGATATCTGTTGCAGATATCATCCCAGAAATCAACCATTTCATCAACGGTCTTATATACTCCGGCTTTCCAGAAAAGGTATTCTCCTTCTCTTCCGGCTTTCTTGGCCTCGTCGTACATCTCTGTGGAAGCTCCGTCAATTGCGATATAGAAATCTTCACCGGGTCTGTAGCCTGCAGCCTCTATAGCCTTCATGATATAATCAAGAGCTTCGGTATCGCTGTTAAATTTCGGAGCAAATCCTCCTTCGTCACCTACAGCGGTTACATATCCGTCGTTAGCAAGAAGCTTCTTTAAAGTATGGAATACGGTAGCGCTTTGCTCCAAAGCTTCGGCAAATGTATTTGCTCCAACGGGCATAATCATGAATTCCTGAATATTTAAGCTGGAGTCTGCATGCTTACCGCCGTTGATAATATTCATCATAGGTACAGGAAGAGTCTTGGCATTTACTCCGCCAATGTAACGGTATAAAGGCATACCAAGTGCAGCGGCAACAGCTTTAGCGGTAGCCAAAGATACTCCCAGGATTGCATTTGCTCCCAGTTTTCCTTTATTGTGTGTACCGTCCAGCCCAATCAAAGTAGCATCTATTTCTGCCTGATTTTCTGCATCCATTCCCTTAAGGGCCGGAGCAATAATGGTGTTGATATTGTCAACTGCTTTCTTGACACCTTTTCCCAGGTATCTGTTCTTTTCACCGTCACGAAGTTCTACGGCTTCAAAAGCACCTGTGGATGCGCCTGAAGGCACAGCTGCTCTGCCCATGCTTCCGTCAGCCAGGATTACATCTGCTTCAACGGTAGGATTGCCTCTTGAGTCTAAAATTTCCCGGCCGATTATCTTTTCAATCTTTAGGTTCTTCATATGTTCAATCCATCCTTTCTATATTCTATTATTTGATTGAATTGACCCTTTAAAATTTACTATGCATGTTTCTGGCAATCATCAATTCTATTATTTACAAAAACGTGCAATATATACCATACACAAAAATATTGTTTGTGTATATGATTTCAATCACAAAATATCCGTTATTTTTATACACATTTCCATATATTACATAATACATAACAAAGTATAACAGGGCAAGCCTATTTTTAATTTTTTATCTAAAAAAATTTTATGCCCGTTTATTTAAACTATTGGTAATTTTTCATACATTTATGGTAATTTATGTTTTGTTATAAAGTAAATTTATTGATATACTATAACAAAGACAAATTGCATTTTGTATGATTTTTTAACATAATTAAAAATAATAAAGAAAGGATAGCTTAGAAAAAGGTGAGATTATGAGCAAAACATTTGAAAAACTTCAACCGTATCTTGATAAGGTTATGGCATTGCAAACCGCCAGAAATCTGTTTGAATGGGATACTCAGACTCTGGCGCCCATTGAAGCAGCCGACTATACATCAAAAGTTATCGGAATTCTGGCCGATGAATATATGAAATGCCTTACAAACGATGAAGTAAAAAAACTTGTAAAAAAGCTTATAGAAGATAAGGAACAGGAAGAACTTACTTTTAATGAAAAGGCCATCGTCCATGAACTTAATAAGACTATTGAAGAACTTGAAAGTATACCGCCACAGGAATACAGAGAATTTAACGAGTTTACTTCCCTGTCTAACCGGGCATGGGTAAAGGCAAAAAAAGAAAACGATTACAGCCACTTTGCCCCTTATCTGAAAAAAGTAATAGAATTCAAAAAGAGATTTGCCAAGTACAGAGCAAAAAAGGGTCAGGAGCCTTATGAAGTAATGCTCAAAGATTTTGAGGAATGTTTCGGCATTAAGGATCTTGATACTTTCTTTGATAAAATCAAAAAAGAAATCGTACCTTTGTTAAAAGAGGTGGCTAAAAAAGCTGACACCGTAGATAAGAAATATAACTTTTTAAAATATGATATCGAAAAGCAGAAGGAATTCTGTAA
>CAZIHC010000104.1:0-5488 GCA_964538605.1 uncultured Herbinix sp.
GAAAACAACTCTTCACCGAATACCTCAATTACAGCAGGTCCGGCGTAATTCTCAGTATAGTCTTTGTGTTTCTCCAGAGCTTCTTTTTTTGCCTGCAGCTTTCTTTTATTAAAAGCCGCATTTAGAAAAATGCCTATATCAAAACGGTGGTCATAATCATATTGTTTATTAGGAGAAGTTGCATGGTATCCGATCTTTAAATGCTGCCTTTTATTTATTGCCAGGTAAGCGGCACGATAAATAACAGGTTCCAGTCCCATTTGTCTGAAATTATTTATCGCTTCGCGTACCATCCGTTCAAATCCTATTTGATATCTGATGTTAACATAGGTTTTCTTTGAAAGGTCCAGCCTGTTTACTTCAAAACCTCTCCTGAAACCTTCAGTATAAGTATCTGCCATGGCCTTAATCTGCTCATAAGGCAGACTGTTTAAGAATTCTGCGGTTTTTATTTCATTTTCAGATATATATTCTCCGTAACTGTACAAATATCTAATGTCATTTAAATCGAAATTTAATATAATGTCCTTGGCTAAAGAAAAATCAGGATTTATCGTTTCCGCTGTTTGGCGATAGATTAAAATGTCACAGTAATCATACATAAATTCATAAATAGCTCTTTTTATGTCCTTATGGGCATAATCAGCTTCCCATCTTGCCGAACCGTAAATCTGAATAAATAATTCCAAATATAAGGTATGTAAAAATAGCTCCTTTTCAAAGGCAAATACAATAGTTCCCCGAAGTTCTGTATAAAGGAATGACAGTAGTTTGCCGTATTTCTTCCCTAATTTTTTGCAGGCATATGCGGGATTGGCATAGCTAAAGAGATAATTATCCCCTGTAATATCGTCATATAGGGAACTATTTATTGATTTAAGCTCGTCCAATGAAAGTTTATCATATGAGCCTTCCCTTATCATTTGAGCCACCTTATCTACCATAACCAAAAAAGCGGCCACCTTATGAAAATAATCCTTCAGTGCAGGATTTACCTCATCTTCGCTTTCTATCTGACGGATGCGCTCCATAGCCAGATCATATCTTTCTTTTATTTCATAAGTTTCTATTTCAGGTAATATCGTTTTCATAAACAAGCTCTCCTAACTGTATAAAATTTTAATTCTCTAATAATGCCGATTATGTATATTATCATATATACAACCAGCATTATACCGTTGGAAATCAATCCGGTTATAGGAAACCGATAAAAAATATCTCTTTGCTTAAAGGCCTTATATGACAATATGAAGCCAATCAAGGATAAGGCAAACAGCAAAAATCCGATAATACCGAATATTTTGCCTCCTTGTCCTCCTTTAAATCCTGATGCCATACAGGTAGCTATAAAGCCCAGAACTGTTATTATACCTAACACTGCCGAGAGAATACCCAATCCCGGATGCTTTCGTCCGGAAAATTGAATTGCATCCTTTTTTCTGAACAATCTGGATATAAATATACCTCCTTTCAGACTTACGCAGCAAAATGAATGTGTTGTATTCACGCTTTTCTAAACAATATCTAACCATAAAAAACAGACAGGATTCGCCTAACAAATAAATATAAAATCAAATCAGTAAAATTTCCTGTAGTGTAATCGTTTTCATCTGCAATAACTTATAAAGACTTATTTTTTATATAAAATCTTCTGTATAAAAAATATAAAATCCGAAATGCCAAATATCCCAATATTCCTCCGATTGAATTCATCAGTATATCGTCAACGTCAAAAACCCCTACCTTAAGTAACAGCTGGACCGTTTCTATAATTAAGCTAAAAAGAATACTTAATACAGAAATAATATAAAACCTGCGATATGACTTATTCAGCATAGGAAGAAAAAAACCAAATGGTGAAAAAGCAAATATATTACCAAATATATTCACCACAAAGCCTTCTAGTCCGATATATTCCCTGTATTTTATAAAACGCTTAATTTCCCTGAATAACTGAAGATTATACTCCTCAGTAACCAGGTCCCTGCCGTACCTTTCACTGAAAAATAAAAAATATGATAAAAGCAAAATGTATATATAAAACATAATCCAAGAAATTATGATGATTTTCCGTTTACTTCCTGCCTTCAATGTTCTTCTCCGTACTTTTTTTATTAGATTTTCCTGATTTTACTTTTATATTCATTTAGAATTCAATGATAGATTTCATCATTAATCAATTATAAGCCAAATACTTCTTCCAGTAAAGAAGAGAACGGAATATTAGAGCAGGTTTTGTAAATAATACATCATACAATATGCAAACCAAACCCAGAGGTGTATATGTATGAAAAGGTTTGATGACCTGTATAAAGAGTTGCTGAAGGCAACTATCGAAAATCGTGATGAAGAATACATTAAATCTCTTGACCCATACGATGCTCATCAACTGGATTGCCTTCTTAATCCAAAAAAACATCCTGTAGTCTGGCATACGAGCGAATGCGACTGTGATGATGAAGACAGGCGCTGCGTAAAAGTTTGTTCCTTTCACGCCATCCATCCGGACGAGGGAGGTAAATTGCAGATAGACGAAGAAGCCTGTGCCGGCTGCTCCTATTGCATACAGGAATGCCGTTCTCAAAAATTAACTTCAAGCAAAGATGTTATAGCAGTATTACGCGCTATCCGTTCACACAAAGGATTGGTATATGCCCTTATAGCCCCTGCATTTTTAGGTCAGTTTTCCAAGGAAGTTACCCCCGGAAAACTAAGGACCGCTTTTAAAAAAATTGGATTTGACGGAATGCTGGAAGTAGCATTATTTGCCGATATATTGACACTTAAAGAAGCCCTGGAATTTGATAAAAATATTAAGACAGAAAAAGATTTTCAACTTACAAGCTGCTGTTGCCCGGTATGGATTTCCTTAATAAAAAATATATACCGTGAACTGGTCCCACATGTACCGCCTTCGGTTTCACCCATGATAGCAAGCGGCCGTACTGTAAAGACCCTGCATCCTGATGCTCTTACCGTATTTATAGGGCCATGCCTTGCAAAAAAAGCAGAAGCCAGGGACAAGGATATTGCTGATGCTATTGATTATGTGCTGACCTTTCAGGAAGTCCAGGATCTTTTCAATATTATGAATATTGATCCGTCACAGATGGAAGAAAGTGAAAAAGACCACTCCTCTAGAGCCGGCAGAATATACGCCCATACCGGCGGTGTCAGCGAAGCGGTAAAAATAACTTTGGAAAGAATAAACCCTGACAGACACATTAAAATCCGGACCCTTAAAGCCGACGGTGTAAAAGCCTGCAGGGAATTAATCAAAGATATACTTGCCGGAAATACAACCGCCAATTTTTATGAAGGTATGGGTTGTGAAGGAGGGTGTGTAGGAGGTCCCAGGGTACTGATTCCTCATGAAGAAGGGAAAAAAAACGTCGAAGAATACGGCAAACAGGCTACTTATCCTACTCCTATAGATAACCCGTACGTAATAGAACTACTAAAACGTCTGGGATATGAAACCGTAGAAAGCTTGCTTGACGAAAGCGATATTTTTTCCCGCAAATTCGTAAAATCTGATGCTAATTAAAATGTAATAGCTGAATTAATGTGAATCTGACATTATTATCATAAAAACAAGGCATACAGATATATTTTTGCTTATATCTGCATGCCTCTTTTTTAATTACAAATAAATATCAATTTTATAATTGTACTTCTTTTATCCTTAATATGTTGCTTCTACGTGTATCTGTGTATTCATCGGAGCTGTTTCATTACCGCTCGTGTCTTTAATCTTGTTTTCGATTATGTCAATTCTTAAGAGCGAATTATTTCCGGGTATACTGAGCAATGAGATGATTACATCAGTTCCCGATACGGTTACCGTGTTACCGATCTCATAACTGTAACCTCCCACCTGATTGGTTACTTTAACAACCATGCTTCCCGTAATTTCTTCGCTGAATCTCAGTCTGACTTCATTTTTCTTGTTCTTATCATAGATTGCAGTCATATAATAAGGTTTCTTGTTGTCCTTTAAGTATACGGTGGTAGAGAAGTCTGATATCGGTGCGTATGTTCCGCTATAGCTCTTAACTCCGCTGATCTTTATAGGTCTTTCGAGTGATATCTCGATAGAACCGTCGGCAACTGTAAGTACTACGGTGGCACCGTCATCTTTGGTGTTCTTCACCAACTTGGCATTCAGAATGGTTATACCCGGTATGGTATAATTTGCTACATTCTGAGCCGATGCTACATCCAACATATGCGCAAACTCAAGGTAAATTTCGCTTAAATTGGTTGTGGACTGAGTTATCAGATACGGTCCGGGAAGCTCTAAGTTAGCTCCTTCGGTGTTGCTTATGGTTATGGTCCTTTCCAGTCCGTAATTTCTGAAATTGTCCGTTACAAAGTTCTTATCCAAAGTAAATGTGTAATTGCCGTAGGAGGTCATATTCGTAAGCTGTAACTTGATTACCTTAGGATCATCGGATGATAACTTGGTGTAATTAATAATGTTATTCGGCCTGATTTCATCATTGATGGTAACCAGGGTCGCATTGAATACACCGGTGTTGGAGCTTAAGGTAACCTCTTTATTGTATGTAAGGGTCAGGATACCCGTCTGGGCGTCAAACTCATGTTGAAGAAGTATAGGATTTGACTTGTCTACATCAAAGTTGACGCTTCTTGTATGCTGTTGATAAGAAGTCATATCATCAGGTTTGACATTGTAAGCCTGCCATCCGGTAACCATTACGGTCTGTATACCGGTCCTAGCGGCATCCGCTTCACTCATGGTGAAACTAACCTTTTTCGGGTCTTTCTGATCTACTATACCTGCCATAGTTGAACCGCCCTGGATTGTAGCATATCCTCCGTATCTTATTGAACGGTCAAAGGTTGCAGTCAATGTATAGTAGCCGGTTCTTACAACTGTTATCAATTGTGCCTGAAGCTTTGGCGAATTATCGGTTCTCAGATAAGCCGTCAGATATGAATTTGCCGGAGGATTTCCTGCCATATCCTTAATTCCCGAAATAGCTACCGTAAATATCTTATTAAAGTCGGTATATGCTATATTCGACAGGTTAATGGTAAGAGACCTCTTGTCATCACTTACTATATAATTGTTCTTGTTTGTTATGATACCTGCCGTAATCGGATCTATTGTAGTGGATGTTGATTGTCCGGGCATGACTGATACATTGGAAACTTTAAGCCCTGAAAAATCTATAGGCTCACTAAACTTAATGGTTACAATCATACCTGTATCATCCAATACACAATCCGTTATTGTAGGAGGAACTGTATCGGCATATTTCATAAGTTTATAATATTCCGTAAGGGCAACACCATCGGTTGTCTTAATATTGCTTGAAAAGTTTATGCCATATTCTCCGTCAAAACGGTTGGATGCAGTAATAATAAGAGTTTTCTTGTCATCAGAAAGCTGTGCTTTAAGTTTTCCCGGATCCGATGCCATAACACCTTTTATATTGCTTTTAAGCGTTATAGTTATAGT
>CAZIHC010000104.1:5588-7723 GCA_964538605.1 uncultured Herbinix sp.
CTGGCTGCCGTAGCTTTTAAAACCACATAGCCGGTCTTTATAGCCTGCACTTTACCTTTTGAACTGTCCAAAATTTTAAGACATTCAGGGTCTCCGCCGCCTATAGACCAATAGGTCTTATCGGAAGAATTGGAAGGCTCGATATCCCTGTTAAAATCATAAACCTCCCCTAACTTCAGAATATGGGCACCGTTGACTTCATTGGCATTATTAATCCTGATTTTTGTTGCCGGAATAATAACAGTGACTTTACATTTTAGAGTCTTGGTTTTATTATTTGAATAAGTAACTACACATCTGATAGTAGCAGATCCTTTTCCAACAGAAGTTACAACCCCCTTGCTGGAAACTCTGGCAACCTTGGTATTGGAAGATGACCATTTATACTTACTGCCGTCCACTTTATTTACTATGTCCAGCTGATAAGTTTCCCCTACACCGATAATTTCAATGCTGGTTTCTTTAAAAGCCGGTGCCGCAGCTAACGCTTCGGATGTACTTTGAAGCCAAAATAAAGGTGCAAGCAGTAATGCAAGCATCATAATCAGAACTGCTTTTTTGCCTGGATTTTTCTTCATATCCGATTCCTCCTATGTTCTAATACGCAGTTTGTCTTTTGCTCTCCACTATATATGGTATCATAGCAGTAACTTTTTGTCAAAATATAGTTGATTTAATTAAATATTGCTTATTTTTCTTCGGATTTACAATTCTTGTCCAAAGCTTCGCATTCCTTTTCTTCGGTCTTTATTTCCCAATGAATAAGAAATGCCAATGCTGCCCTAAGCAGAATAATTCCTGCAACCATACCGATTTCAGACACCTGGGTAACTCCTACTGTCCTTAGAATTTCTCCGCCCATCTTAAATTCTAAGCCCAGAGCCATTCCCTTAGCCAAATCGAGTCTTGTATACGGGTTCTTTTTGATATGGTTATAAACTCCTTTTATGCCTGACATAATAAGTATAATAACACCTATATACTCAAACATAAGAATTGCGGCTTCACATAATATTTCCAGCCATTCATGAAGTAATTCCATAGTTATGTCTCCTTTTTCTTAAAATACTTGTAATATTTGGGCGATTTTTGTTTTGGTATATCCATATAATATGATATTTGAAAGTAAAAGTAAAGGCACAAATAATGATAATATAGTTGCATCCTTTCAAAATTTTATAAAAATATTTTTTACTTTCCTTTTTTTCATATCAGAATTATAATGATAGAATAGTATATAATTATAAAATATAAGTGAAAGGATGATTTAGCATATGAAAAAGGTAGGTAAGTTTATATTAGGAACCCTCTCTGCGGCTGCACTCGCAGCAGGTGCTTATTTTGCTTATAAGAATTTCTTTAAAAATGATACCGATGATTTTGACGAATTTGACGATGATTTCGACGATTTTGACGAAGCTGAAACAGAAGATAATTCTTCCGGAAGCAATGGAAGAGAGTATGTATCTATACAAATAGATTCCGAATCGGCAGGCGTTGATGCAGAAACCGAAACGGCCGATGAAGATACTGATAAATCCGAATAAGTAACTAGCAGCGAGGCTGTGCAAAATGATATTTTATTGGAAATATCATTTTTGAACAGCCTCTAAATTTTTATCAACTAAATTACTGCAATAATTCATCCAATTCTTTAATCAGCCTGTTATGATCTACAGCACTGTATATGCTGTGGGAAACAGCCTCTTTATCTGTCGTATCAGCTTTGATAATATCTGTACCGATTTCAATTTTGCTTACCCTGTCCTGTCCGGTTATTTCAATTACATAATTGCCTTCAGACTGACCTTCGGTTTCCCGGATAAATGTATGATTTTCCATTATGGCATAAAACCGATTTACCTGGTCTTTCTCGCTAAATAAAACAGTCTTGCCGCTTGCTGCTGAAGTTATCAAAACCGATTTGGCATCGGAAGCTTCTATAGCAGCAAGCTCCGCGAATCCTATTTCGTTTGACGTAAAGGCAGAGGCCAAATTCATTTGATCTTGAGTTATTTTTTCATTCGTTCCGGTATCTACTACATTTTCTTCATGTGTTCCTTCCATCAGCATATTATTCTCATCTGAAGCTATTTTCAGTTCTTCGTCTGCCTTTAATTCTGTAGATGCATCCG
>CAZIHC010000105.1:0-7719 GCA_964538605.1 uncultured Herbinix sp.
TTTGGCTCCGGCTTTTGTAAAAAACAGATATATAGGAAGAAGCTTTATATATCCTACCCAGGATATGCGGGATTACGCGGTAAGGTTAAGGCTAAATCCCCTTAAAGCCAACATTGAAGGAAAAAGAATAGTATTGGTGGATGATTCGATAGTACGGGGAACCACCAGCGAGAAGATAGTAAGAAGCCTTAAAAGTGCCGGTGCCAAAGAGGTTCATATGCGGATTTCCTCTCCTCCCTTTAGATATACTTGTCATTACGGAACGGATATAGACAGCCCTGATAATCTGATTGCAAATAAAATGAGCATTGATGAAATCTGCAAACAGATCGGAGCGGACAGTTTAGGATATATAAGTATCGAAGGATTAAAAGAAGCATGTAAAAAATGCAGGCTAAGCTTTTGTACCGGATGCTTTACGGGCCATAAGTTTAAAGTATCCGTAACAAAGCAGGACTTGGAGGAGGTAAAAGAATGAGCACCCTGTATTTGATTTTGGAAAACGGTATGGTCTTTGAGGGTTTTAGTTTCGGGGCCGAGAAGGATGTGACGGGAGAAATTGTATTTACCACAGGAATGAACGGATATTTGGAAACCCTTACGGATCTTAGTTATTACGGTCAAATTGTGCTTCATACCTTCCCCCTCATAGGCAATTATGGAGTAATATCACAGGATTTTGAAAGCACATCCGTCGGTCCCTTAGCATATATAGTTAAAACACCATGCCAAGCCCCCTCAAATTTTCGCAGTGAGGGTCAGCTTGACATTTTTTTGAAGGAAAGAAATATTCCCGGGCTTTACGGAATTGATACCAGAGCTCTTACAAGGATAATAAGGGAACAGGGTGTTATGAACGGACGGATTACAAAAGAAAGCCCGGATAAGGTTTCTTTGGATGAAATATGCTCATACAGAATAAAAAATGCTGTTCAGGCAGTTTCCTGCACTGAGCGGAAGTTTTATAAATCGGATAACGGAAAATATACCGTTGCTTTGCTTGATTTCGGTTTAAAGGAGAACATAAAGAGAGAGCTTTTAAAAAGAGGGTGTAACGTATGGGTGTTTCCCTGGAACACGCCTTATACGGACATAATAGACCTTGCTCCCGACGGGATTATGCTCAGTAACGGACCGGGTGATCCGGCCGAGAATACGGAGATTATCAGAAATTTAAAGGAACTTATTAAGACAGGAACGGTTATATTCGGAATCTGCCTGGGCCACCAGCTTCTTGCCCTGGCCCACGGTTTTGAGACATATAAACTGAAATACGGTCATCGCGGAGCCAACCAGCCCGTTAAGGATATGAACACGGGAAGGGTTTACATAACAAGCCAAAATCATGGGTATGCGGTCAAAAAAGAGACTATTGACAAAGACCTGGCAGAAGAATGGTTTGTCAATGTCAATGACGGTACCTGTGAGGGTATACGGTATAAAAAGACCAAAGCATTCTCGGTTCAGTTTCATCCTGAGGCCTGTCACGGTCCCCATGACACCAGGTATCTGTTTGATTTGTTTGTGGATAGAATGGAGGAAAATAAGCATGCCTGTTGATAAAAGTATCAAAAAGACCCTTGTTATCGGATCCGGCCCGATAGTTATAGGTCAGGCTGCGGAATTTGACTACGCAGGAACGCAGGCTTGCCGTGTGCTTAAAGAGGAAGGAATTGAAATTGTTCTTATCAATTCCAACCCTGCGACCATTATGACAGACAAAAATATCGCGGATAAAATTTATATAGAGCCTCTTACCCTTACTACCGTAAAGCGGATTATAGAAAAAGAGCGGCCCGACAGCATCCTGTCGGGACTGGGAGGTCAGACGGGGCTTAATCTTTGCATGCAGCTTGCCAAAGAGGGTTTCCTTGAAAAAATGAATATTAGGCTTCTTGGCAGTTCCCCGGAGGCGATTGACAAGGCCGAGGACAGACACTTATTCAGGGAAACCATGAAGCAGATAGGCCGGCCGGTAGTACCTTCCGTTATAGCAACCGATGTTGACGGGGCTTTAAAGTTTGCGGATGAAACGGGTTACCCCGTGATTGTGCGTCCCGCCTTTACTTTAGGAGGAACAGGAGGCGGTATAGCTTATTCCAGGGCTGAGCTAATAGAAATCGCAAAGGGGGGCCTTGCTATGTCACCCATCCATCAGATACTTGTGGAAAAATCCATAGCAGGCTGGAAAGAAATTGAATTTGAGGTTATGAGGGACAGGGCCGGAAATGCGATTACCGTTTGCTCCATGGAAAACTTTGATCCGGTAGGGATACATACGGGAGACAGCATAGTTATTGCCCCGGCAGTGACACTAGCCGATAAGGAATATCAGATGCTTCGGACCGCGGCCCTTGATATAATTAATGCCCTCGGGGTGGAAGGGGGCTGTAATTGCCAGTTTGCCTTAAATCCCGACAGCTTTGAATATGCGGTTATAGAAGTAAATCCCAGAGTTTCCAGGTCATCCGCCCTGGCAAGCAAGGCTACCGGTTATCCCATAGCAAAGGTTGCAACCAAAATTGCCATCGGATATCATCTGGATGAGATAGTAAATGCGGTGACCGGCAATACTTATGCGGCATTTGAGCCGGCTCTCGATTATGTGGCCGTTAAATTTCCAAAGTGGCCTTTTGATAAGTTTGTATATGCCAAAAGAGAACTGGGTACCCAGATGAAGGCTACCGGAGAAGTAATGGCTATTGCCGATAGCTTTGAAGAGGCTATATTAAAAGCGGTAAGAGGAGCGGAGATAGGCTTAAGCGACCTGGTATTGCCTAAACTTTTATCAAAAAGCGATAAGGAAATTAAAAAGCTACTAAACAAGGCTACCGATGAACGGTTGTTTGTAATTTATGAAGCAATCAGGCGAGGTATAAGCATAGATGAAATATTCGATATCACAAAAGTTGACCGCTGGTTCTTATATAAACTGAAAAATATTGCAGACAACATTATGCCTAAAAAGACGGTTTCCTACAAATACAAAATGGTAGATACCTGTGCGGGCGAATTTGCCGCCGTTACCCCTTATTTCTATTCGGTTTCGGATGCGGTGGAAAATGAAGCCCTGGAGTTTATCGAAAAGTCGGATAAACCCCGTGTAGTAGTTTTAGGAAGCGGGCCTATTCGTATCGGTCAGGGTATTGAATTTGACTATGCCTGCGTACATTGTGTCTGGACCCTGAAAAAGATGGGATATGAAGTAATAATCATTAACAATAACCCGGAAACCGTATCTACGGACTTTGATACGGCAGACCGCCTGTATTTTGAGCCGCTTTGCATAGATGATGTAATGAGCATAATAGAAATCGAAAAACCCGTGGGTGTCGTGGTGGCATTCGGCGGTGGAACGGCAGTCAAACTTACAAAAAAACTTCATGAAAGAGGGGTTCCAATAATCGGGACATCTGCCGACAGCATAGATGTTTGCGAGGACAGAAACCGTTTTGATGAGTTGCTGGAAATGTTAAATATACCCCGGCCCAAAGGCTACTGCGTCATGACAACAGACGAGGCTTTGACGGCAGCGGCAAAACTGGGATACCCGGTTCTTATGAGGCCGTCTTACGTCCTTGGCGGCCAGAACATGATTATAGCCTTTGATCCGGATGATATTTGCGAGTATATGGAAATTATCTTAAGCAGCAAGCAGGAAAATCCGGTCCTTATCGATAAATACCTTTCGGGAATAGAGCTTGAGGTGGATGCCATCAGTGACGGCGAGGACGTATTTATACCGGGTATAATGGAGCATATAGAAAGAACCGGGGTCCATTCCGGAGACAGTATAGCCGTATATCCTCCGGTAAATGTGGATGACGAGCTTGCCGAAAGAATTTTTGATATAACCAAAAAACTTTGTATAGAACTTCAGGTAAAAGGCATTGTCAATATCCAGTATATTCTGCATGAGAATGAAATTTATGTTATAGAGGTAAACCCGAGGGCATCCCGAACGGTACCTTATATGAGCAAGGTAACCGGGGTACCCATGTGCGAACTGGCTACCAGAGTCAGCATGGGTGAGACTCTTGAAACTATGGGAATTAAAAGTGGTATAGGGAAAATCCCTCCTTATGTAGCCGTTAAGGTGCCTGTATTTTCGTTTGAAAAACTGGCGGATGTGGATACCCACCTGGGCCCGGAGATGAAATCTACCGGAGAGGTCTTAGGCATAGGAAAGAATCTGAGGGAAGCCTTATATAAAGGTCTGGTTGCGGCAGGATACAGGCTAAAAAAACAGGGCGGAGTTTTAATTACCGTAAGAGACAGCGACAAACCCGAAACCGTATTTATTGCAAGAAAGTTGTTAAAATGCGGCTTTACCCTTTATGCTACCCGGGGAACGGCTGATTACCTTTCAAAACGAGGCTTAAAAGTACATGCGGTAGGTAAAATACACGAAGAAAAAGAAAACAATACGGCATCGCTTCTTGAAAGCGGAAAAATAAGCTACATAATTTCCACATCCACTAAGGGAAGAGATCCGGCCCAGGATGACGTTAAACTGAGAAGGCGGGCTGTGGCGTTAGGAATCCCCTGCCTAACCTCGGTAAATACGGCGGATGCTTTGGCGGAATGCCTTTTGTCCGGGTATTCCGAGATTAACACAGAACTGATTGATATAAATGATTTAAGAAGTGAGCATTTAAAACTAAAATTTACAAAGATGCAAAGCTGCGGCAACGACTATATATACATTAACTGTTTTGATACTGAGATAAATTCCCCCGAATCTTTGTCGGTATTTTTGTCCGACCGTCATTACGGAGTAGGCAGCGACGGAATAGTCCTGATTTTGCCATCAGATAAGGCCGATGCCAGGATGCGGATGTTCAATCTGGACGGCAGTGAAGGCAGGATGTGCGGCAATGCTATCCGCTGTGTAGCAAAATACCTGTATGACAATAATATCGTCCGCAAGAAAGACATGGCTATAGAAACTATGTCGGGAATAAAAAGGCTTAAACTTTATACCCAAAACGGCCTGGTTTCATCCGTCAGGGTCGATATGGGAAAAGCCGAACTAAATCCTAAAAGCATTCCCGTAAACCTGCCGGGGGAGAGTATAATAGCCCGAAACGTTTTTATAGGGGATAAAGAGTATTCCATAACTTGCGTTTCTATGGGAAATCCTCACTGCGTGGTATTTTGCGGGGATGTGGACTTACTTAAGCTTTCCGAAATCGGGCCTTTATTCGAACATAATCCTTTGTTCCCCGACAGGGTAAACACCGAATTTGTGCAGGTTATAGGGGAAAATAATATAAAGATAAGAGTCTGGGAACGGGGAAGCGGTGAAACTATGGCCTGCGGAACCGGTGCCTGTGCGGCTGCCGTAGCTTCGGTACTGAATGGATATTGTAAGAAAGATGAGGATATTTTGGTACAGCTCTTAGGCGGCGACCTTATAATCCGCTATACCGACAATACGGTTTACATGACCGGTGACTGCAAGAAGGTTTTTGACGGAGAGGTGGAAATATAAAACGATTCGGTATCGGGAACGGATGATGAAAGTTTATATAGGCAAATGCAGGATTATACATATAAACAAATAAGATTATACACATAAATATAAGAAAATTAAATAAAAGATTAATATTAAAAAATTATATATAAGAAAATTCGATTAATACAGGTAAATAAAGATGTTATCCTTACGGTACAAAAATTAAGGTATTTTCATATAATCATTCGTTTCCTGGATATTTATTTTGGTTAAATTTTATATTGTATATTTATGCAGTCATCTGTTATGATACATAAAAACATAAATAGAAATGGGGAGATAACTTGATCGGTATAATAGATTATAAGGCAGGAAACGGCCCCAGTGTATTATCGGCAGTTGCACATTTGGGTTACAAAGCTGAACTGGTAAATACGCCTGAAAGAGTGCTTCAAATGACCCACATCATAATGCCCGGTGTAGGCTCTGCCGGAGCTACTATGGAATCTCTAAAGGAACTGGGTCTTATTGATGCCATAAAGACGGCTGTTCTTGAAAATAAGGTACCTTTTCTTGGAGTCTGTGTAGGTATGCAGATCCTTTTTGACCACAGTGAGGAGGATGATGCCGACTGCCTGGGCTTTTTGCCCGGACAGGTGGTAAAGTTTGACCGTGAAAAAGTTCGTGTGCCCCAGATGGGATGGAATAAGGTTACTTTCTCGGAAAATATGGGATATAAAGCTGAAGACGATTATTTTTATTTTGTTAATTCATATTATGTAGTTCCGGAAGATAAGAGCCATATTTGGGGTACGGCGGATTACGGCGGTCTGTTTACGGCGGCAATATGTAAGGGAAATATATACGGAACCCAGTTTCATATAGAAAAGAGTGCGAAAGCCGGCCTTACACTGCTTAACGGCTTCCTCTCTTTGAAAGGAGGGAGGTTATAATGATAACCAAACGTTTAATAGCCTGTTTTGACATTATAGGAGACAGGGTAACCAAGGCCGTAAAGTTTCAGGACTATATAGATGTGGGTCCGGCAGAAGACCTGGCTTCAGTAATGTATGATGAACAGATTGATGAACTTATATTTTATGATATAACAGCCAGTGCCGAAAAAAGAAGGATTAATATAGAAGTGGTTAAAAAAATTGCCGCACGTATATTTATCCCTTTTACCGTGGGCGGAGGCATAAAAAACCTTGAAGATATGCATGAGGCCCTTAAGGCGGGAGCCGAAAAAATCAGCATAGATTCTATGGCCGTAAGAAACCCGGATATTATAAGAGAAGGGGCCTTGGCTTTCGGATCTCAGTGCATAGTTCTTTCCACTCAGGTTAAAAGAACACAAAAATCTTTAAAAATTCCGAGCGGGTATGAAGTATACATTGACGGTGCCCGCCTGGCAACCGGAATGGATGCCATAGAATGGATAAAAAGAGGGCAGGACCTGGGAGCCGGAGAAATATGCATAAACAGTATCGACAATGACGGTACCCTGTCAGGTTATGATATTGAGCTTATGCAAATGGCAGGTGAGGCCGTATCGGTTCCTTTGATAGCATCCGGCGGGGCAGGAAAACCCGAACATTTAAAAGAGCTTTTTTCAAAGACGGCTGCCCAGGCTGCTATAATAAGCAGTATGCTTTACTCTCCGAGAATGGAGAGGAATTATAAAGTGGCGGAAATAAAGGAATACCTGATGAAAGAAAATATTCATGTAAGGCCGATCAGAGTGTAAAATAAAATACACATTAGATTTAATTAAAAGTAAATATGAAAGATAGAGAAAAAGATAGAGAATAAGAATGTATTGTATACACGCCATCTTAGCGGATCTGTTAACAAGGGAAAACCTTACCTGCTAAAAAGCATGAATAATTTTATTTTAAAACACATAAATATAAATTTTTATTAACAGCATACAGCAATATTTAATATTTAATGTAAATTTTATGTAATACCTAATAAATTCTTTATGTAATACATGTAATACTTAATGTAATACTATTATGAACATTTATAAATACATTTATAGATACATTTGTAAATGCATTTATAGATACATTTATGAATACATCATACTTCTGTGTGAAGCTGATAAAATCACTTTAAACACCTGGAAATTAAAAGGATAAAAGACACCCTTAAAAGGCATGTATTTTGAAACGGTATCCTTGTAATGAAATAAGAATGAGAAAGGGGTAGTTATGAAAATCAATAAAAATTATTTAAATTTAAAGGACAGTTACCTG
>CAZIHC010000106.1:0-7712 GCA_964538605.1 uncultured Herbinix sp.
ACTTTTGGGAAAAGTTCTTGACGGGCTTGGAAATCCAATGGACGGTTCACAGATAAAATGCAATAAATTCTATGAGGCCGAAGCTTCGCCGCCGGACCCGTTAAAACGTAAGCTGATAGATGAGGTTTTGCCTCTCGGAGTAAAAGCCGTAGACGGACTTATTACAGTCGGCAAAGGGCAAAGAATCGGTATATTTGCCGGCAGTGGAGTCGGTAAAAGTACACTTATGGGAATGTTTGCAAGAAATACCAAAGCGGATATAAATGTTATAGCCCTGATAGGGGAACGAGGCAGGGAAGTTAGGGAATTTATTGAAAGAGACTTGGGCGAAGAAGGTTTAAGACGTTCGGTAGTAGTTGTAGCAACTTCGGACAAACCTGCTTTAATCCGTAAAAAGGCAGCCAAAACAGCAGTTGCCATCGCGGAATATTTTAGGGATCAGGGAAAAGACGTCCTTCTTATGATGGATTCGCTTACAAGATTTTGCATGGCTCAAAGAGAGATCGGCTTAGCTTCGGGGGAACCGCCGGTTTCCAGAGGATACCCACCCAGTGTATATGCCGAAATGCCAAAGCTATTGGAAAGAGCCGGCAACTCGGAAAAAGGGTCTATAACAGGGCTGTATACGGTATTGGTTGACGGCGACGATTTCAACGAACCTATTAGCGATACGGCAAGAAGCATATTAGACGGCCATATAATGTTGTCAAGAAAACTTGCCCATAAAAATCATTATCCGGCTATCGATGTTTTGCAAAGCATCTCCCGTGTCATGAATCAAATTGTTACTATAGAACATAAAGAAGCCGCGAACAAATTAAAAAATGTTCTTGCTACATACATGGACGCAGAAGATTTGATAAATATAGGAGCTTACAGAAACGGTTCCAATCCCGATATAGATTATGCAATCTCTAAGATTAAGCAGGTTAATGAATTTCTTATGCAGCAAACAGATGAAAAATTTGATTTTGAACAAGAGATTGCCATGCTAAAGGAGATTTTTGAGAAATAATGAAAAAGTTCCGGTACAGGATGGAAAGTATACTGAAAATTAAAATGAAAATGGAAGATCAGGCAAAGCTTGTTTATGCCAATGCCCTCGCAAGTTTGAAAAAGGAAGAGGAAAAGCTTGAATTTTTAAAGCAGAAAAAGACGTTTTATGAAGAAGAGCAGCGAAAGCTTTGCACAAGCAGGCTTAATATTATAAAAATGAAACAGCTTTCGGAAGCCATTAATATAATGAATGAAAGAATTGAAAACCAAATCGTTGTAGTGAAGGCAGCCGAAAAGCGGCTTAAAGCAGCCAGAGAGCGTCTTAATGAAGCCATGATGGAAAGAAAGACCCAGGAGAAACTTAAAGAAAAAGCCTGGCATGAATATATGATGGAATATGAAGCCGAAGAGCAGAAAGAGATAGACGAGCATAACAGTTTTGTATATGGCAGCGTTTTGTTGCATGAGGAGGATAGATAATGGCAAAAACAAAAAACAATGAAGGAATAGAGAAAGAAAGCAGCAAGATTTTGACCGTTTTGATTGCCATTGCGATTGCCATTCTATGGTTCGTAATATTCGGACTTCTTATAAAGTTTGATGTTGGAGGGTTCGGCTCAGGTGTTTTAAGGCCCATAATAAAAGATGTCCCTCTTATCAATAAAATTCTTCCGAACGTATCGGATGAACAACTGGCAAAAGAAAATAACTATGAATATAAGACTTTGGCCGAGGTGGTAGCAAAAATTAAAGAGTTGGAAGAAATAATCAAAGGATTGGAAGACGACAAAAGCGAAATTAAAACCGAGAAGGACGAGCTTTTGGCAGAAGTAGAAAGACTTAGGAAGTTTGAAGAAAGCCAGAAAGAGTTTGAGGAAAGACAACTGGAATTTGACAAAAAAGTTGTATTTGCAGATAAGGCTCCGGATTTGGAAGAATATAAGAAATTTTATGAAGATATAAATCCGGCCAATGCCGAGATAATATACAGACAAGTAGTGGAACAGCTTGAGTATTCGCAAGCCATAAAGGAAAAAGCCGATATTTACAGAAAGATGGAGCCTAAGGCGGCTGCTCAGATTTTAGAAACAATGACTGCAGATATAGAATCGGTGGCAAAGATTCTTCTTGCCATGAGACCCAGTGAAAGTTCGAAAATCTTAGCTGAGATGGATTATGTAATGGCTGCAAAGATTACAAAGAAAATGCTTGATATGGATGAAGAAAGGCTTTCTAAGTAAATAATTAATGGGATCACATCAGGGAAATATCGTCCCTGTTGTAGATAAATTTATTTTACAAAGAAAGGAGGGAAGAGAAATGGTGATGCAAAACGTTACAATGAATGCTTCTGCAATGACAGTTAGCACTGCCGATCGAAGCACTTTAACCAAAAAAAGCAGTCAAAGCAATTTTGACCTGTTGCTTGGTAATTGTGCAGGTTCCACAAAATCGACGGAAGTAAAAAGCGACACCAAAATTACAGCTAAAACCGGACAGGAAAAGGCAGATAACAATTCGGCAGTAAGCTCAGATTATAAGGTGGCACCTAAAAAAGCTAATGATCTACTTAAGAGTCAGTTGTCTGAGGAGCAGACGGAAGATCTAAATGATGCCGCTTATATTTCCGCTGTAGCCGAGCAAATTATGGCCACGCTTAATCAAATCCGGAATGCCATAACCGAAGCTCTGAATATTACTGATGAAGAGCTTAACATGATGATGGAAGAGCTGGGCCTTGACAATATTGATCTTTTGGATATGCAGGCAATTAAACAGCTGGTGCTTTATAACAGCGGAACCGGCGATGCCACCGTATTGCTACTTGATGAGCAGGTCGGTGAAAAATTCAGAAATCTTTCTATGACTGTGGATAACATCATCAAGGAAGCAAACATAGGGCTTACCAGGGCTGAAATTGAGCACATAACCGAGGAATACGGCCTTAAGTTAATCGATCAAAATGACGAATATGAAGAAGTTTTGGTTCAGGTTAAGCAGGATAAGCCAAACGCAGACAGAAAGTTACATAACGAAAAGGAAACCGGAACCGATACGGTTAAGATCGGTAACGTTGCTGAAAACACAGACAATGCTGACATAATTGTAAACAAGGCTACAGACAGTAATGCTGATCAGGCAGAAGCAAACGATAAGGGCGAAAATCCGGATTTGACTGACGGATTTGAGGCTTTCCTTAACAGGTTAGATGCCGGTTACGAAAATGACATAGGCGAGTTTTTGGAGGACTCCGTTAGGCTTACCAATATTAAAGAAATTGCCCGCGAGATTATAGAGCAGGTTCGCATAATGGCAAAACCCGGACAGACTACCATGGAACTTCAGCTATATCCGGAACATCTCGGTAAAGTCAGCCTTACGATAAGTTCCAACGCAGAAGGGGTTCTGTCTGCCCGTTTTGTGGTTCAAAACGAATCGGCTAAAGCGGCTTTGGAAGGTCAGATGGTGGCCTTTAAAGAAAATCTTGCACAGCAGGGTATAAAGGTAGAAAGCATAGAAGTTACCATAGCCGGTTATTCATTTGAGCAAAACGGCAATATGGATGACCAGGGCAATACGCAGCAGAAAGAAAGCGGAAGCGGCCGCAAGATTACTTTCGAAGAAGCCGTAGCCATGAGTGAAGAACCGGTGGACGAAAGTACACCTGTCCATATTACGGGTGTCAGCGGACACAATATCGATTATACGGCTTAGCCGGTAAGCGCAAAAAGGAGGAAAGCCATGAGTGAATTAATTCAGCCGGTCAAAAATGGGGTTATTGAACAGACGAAAAGCAGCAGTACAAAAGAAGCTACGGCAAAAAATACCTTGGGAAAAGATGCTTTCCTGCAGCTACTGGTAGCGCAGATGAAGTATCAGGACCCTCTTAATCCTGCCTCTAATACTGAATACATTGCCCAGCTGGCTACATTTTCCCAACTGGAACAGATGCAAAATTTAAATGCAATGGCATCCAATTCACAGGCATTGAGCCTGGTTGGTAAAAATGTCATTGTAAAGACCAAAAGTGATACGGGAAATATCAACTATGTCAGCGGCAGAGTAGATTTCGTAAATATCTCCAACAATAAGGCCCGCATATCAATAAACGGTAAGCTCTATTCCATCGAGGATATCGACAGTGTTATTGATGATACTTATATTCTTGAACAGGGAAGGCCCCGTATTGACAAGAAGGCAGAACTTGAATACGATGCAAAGAATCCTTCAGATATAATCTTTGAAGTATATCAGGGCGATGGAGAAGCAAAGGCGGATGAGGTTGCCGTAATAGTAAACAATACATTGCTGGATTCATCTGTTGTTACCCTTAAGGACAACAAAGTTATTATTGATAAATCCGTATTTAAAAATGCGCCCAACGGTACTTACAAGGTAACAGTTATATTTAATGATCCTCTTACTACGGTAGTTAAAGACATGGTTACAATAACGGTCAAGAACTCCGATGCGGTTCCCGACGACAAGAAAGATGAGGAACAGACCGGGGATGAAATAACTGTTACAGACGAAGTAACCGAAGGGGATGCTGCAGACGAGAAACCTGCCGAGCCTGAAAATGAAAGTCAGCTATAAAAGGCGGAGTGATAGTTATGAATAACATACCTATTAATAATATTCCCATAAGCAAAATTCCTTCCGTAATGCCTGTAAGCCCGTTAAACGGCAGCGACAGATCAAAAAAGATTAATATTCATACACAAGGAAAACCGTTTGAGGAGATATTAAAAGAAAAACAGGCAAGCCTTAATCAGAACCAGATTACAGAACTAAAGTTTTCAAAGCATGCCAATGAACGACTTGCCAGCAGAAAAATCGACCTTACGGATGAGCAGTATGAAAGGCTGCTAAGCGGTGCCAGGAAGGCATCTGAGAAGGGAATAAAAGAGTCGTTGGTACTTATTGACGACCTTGCATTTATCGTAAATATAAAAAACAGCACGGTAATTACAGCGGTAAATGAAGGTGACGAAAAAATATTCACAAACATTGACGGTGCAGTAATCATATAAAGCCGGACCTTACGGAGGCTTTAGTATCCATGACTGACAGATTGGATACAATTGTTACGAAGCACATGAAGGAGGTCATTAATTATGATGAGATCATTGTTTTCTGGTGTGTCCGGACTTAAGGTTCATCAGACAAAAATGGATGTTATAGGTAATAATATTTCAAACGTAAATACAGTCGGTTTTAAAGCAAGTTCCGTAACGTTTTCGGATGTGTTTTATCAGACAACACAAAGCGCAACGGGACCGAATGTATCAACAGGCACTGCCGGTCGTAATGCCATGCAGATAGGTTTAGGTTCAAATGTGGCATCCATAACCACATCCGTAAATGTGTCCGGTGCATCCCAAAGAACCGATAATCCTTTCGATGTAATGATTGAAGGAGACGGTTTCTTTATAGTTAACTATGGCGGGACAAATTATTTCACCAAAGCAGGTTCATTTAATATAGATGCTCAAGGAAATTTGTGCACACCTTCGGGAGCATTTGTTATGGGATGGCAGGTCGATCCCGGTGATCCGACGAAGACCGTAGCCAGCGAGGTTTCACCTTTAAGAATCATGTCTCCGGAAAATATGTATACGACTCCGGAAGCAACAACCAAAGCATATGTATCGGGTAATATAGACAGTAAAGATTCACAGGTGGCTTATAACGGAACCGGTATCATGGTAACTTTGAATTTCTATGATACCAGAGGACATGCTTATAAGGCAGAATTAAGAGTAAAACAGGCAGACGATGAAGTTACCAATGTTTATGCCGTAGATGTTGTGGACATCAAGGATGAAACCGGAAAATCCATCTTTGTTGTGGAAGAAGAAGACACCGACGGTTCAAAAAAATATTCTCGTTCGGGTATTAGCCAGATTTCATTCGGAAATGTTACATACAACGTTGAGGTTGACGAAGAAAACGGTAAGGTAACTTTAGAGGCCGGAAACAGCGTACTTCTGACATTTAACGGTTCTACAGGTGCTTTTGTAAGTATAGGAGACGGCACCGGTTCCGGCAGCACTAACGATAAAGAACAGAAAGCAGTTACCTTATCCATAGGAGCAGCCGATTCAACGGGCAACAATCCTTTTGAACCTATTGAAATAGACTTCTCGAAGACTACCATGTACTCAACCAGCGGTAAGTCTTCTCTGGAAGCTACAAGAGGAAGCGTTGACGGTTTAGGGGCAGGTAAAAAAGTCGGTTATATGTCGGGAATAAGCATTGATGCTGCCGGTAAAATATACGGAAGATACGACAACGGGGACAGTAAGCTGCTTGGCCAGATTGTGGTTGCAACTTTCGCTAATCCGGCCGGATTGGAGGCAGTGGGCAATAATATGTTCAGAGCGACTCAAAACTCCGGTGACTTTGACGGTAAAGGAAAAGATCCTACCCAGGCAGGCGGAGGCCTTACTACCGGCGTATTGGAAATGTCAAACGTAGATTTGGCACAGCAATTTACCGAAATGATTACAACACAGAGAGGTTTCCAGGCTAACTCAAGAATTATTACAACATCGGATTCCCTCTTGGAGGAACTTATTAATCTTAAGAGATAATTGAAATAAGTTTAAACATTAAACGGGTGGCAGTACTCCTGCTGCCACCCTATCCTATAAAGCAGGTCGGGAGGGAATTAAATGATTGAAGTGACAAGATTAAACGGTAATAAGATGACCGTAAATGCGGAACTGATTGAACGGGTTGAAGAACTGCCCGATACGGTAATAACATTGACCACTGGCAATAAAATTATCGTAAAAGAAAGTAGACAAGAAATAAAAAATTTAGTAATATTATACAAAAAAGAGTTATTTTGTAGAGATTTGTAGAAAGAATTTAATAATAAAAATTTATTGTAAGAAAAATTACTCGTGAAATTCCCATTAAGAATCATTACGAAGAATATAAAATATGTTCAAATAGATAACGGATGATTTTATAAATTTACAAGGATGGAAGGTGGCAGTTTTGGATTTAGCGTCCATTTTGGGATTAATACTTTGCGCAGTACTGGTTGTATTTGGTATTGTATATGGTAATCCGGTTGAATACTTAGGAAACTTTTTCGATTTTTCATCAATACTGATTACTTTCGGAGGAGCTTTATGCAGCGTGCTTATTATGGCTCCGGATATTAAAACCTATTTTAAATATCTGAAAAGTATATCCTTAATTATAAAAGTTCATAAAATCAATGAGGAAGATACTATCAGACAGATTATTGCATTATCCAATATAGCAAGAAAGGAAGGACTGTTAGCTCTGGAGGAAGCGGCCAACGGAATTGATGATGCATTCTTAAAAAAGGGTGTTTTGCTAATAGTAGACGGTACTGATCCGGAACTGGTAAGAAGCATCTTGGAAACAGAGTTAAATTGCATAGAAGACAGACATTCCGAGGTAACCGGATTTTGGGATTCTTTGGCCGCTATGGGACCTGCCTGGGGTATGATAGGAACCTTAATAGGTCTTATAAACATGCTTCAACAAATGCATGATCCGCAATCTATAGGTCCTGCAATGGCGGTTGCCCTTGTTACCACCTTCTACGGTTCTGTTTTGGCCAACTGGATATGTATACCCATATCAACAAAACTTAAATCCAAGAATGCAAATGAGATTATGGTAAAGGAATTAATGGTGGAAGGACTTTTGTCCATTCAGGCAGGAGAAAA
>CAZIHC010000107.1:0-7672 GCA_964538605.1 uncultured Herbinix sp.
AAAGAGAATTTTTGCAAAGGAATTGTAAAAAAGGTACAAAGCAAAAAACTCATATGTTTTTTCTCTTGCATAATTTATATACATATATTAAAATAAAATAGATTGTTATAATCATAACCAAGGAGGTATATCAAATGGCATATACAATTAATGATGATTGCATCAGCTGCGGTGCTTGCGCAGGAGAATGCCCTACCAGCTCAATCTCTGAAGGCGCAAATCATTATGAAATTGATCCTAATACTTGCATCGATTGCGGGGCTTGTGCAGATGTTTGCCCTACAGGCTCAATTTCAGCATAATTAAACATTTATAGCCAGTACATAGAAGAGAGTTAAGCCGTAACCTGTATTAAAGGTACGCTAACCCTCTTCTTTATTTGATTCTATATGTAAATCTTATGTTTTCTAAAGAACTTGGATTTCTTTCTACCTTTCCCTTCCAGAACTGCTGCTGCATGCAGCCTGCTTTTTTGATACTCTCTTAATGTTGCGTCAAACTTTCTGAAACGTTCTTCTTCTCTTTCTTCCTGAAGCCTCATAAGATAATGCATTTCTTTTATAACATTGTCGGTTACGGTTGAGCTTATCTCTTCCGATAGTTCGGCATTATTTTCCTTTAAAGCTGACATTATAATCTGGTTCATTATAGCTTTAAACTGGCTCATTTTATCTTTATTTTCTTTTTCTATCTCATCGTTTTCTTTATTTGCTATAAGGCTTGTCTCCTTTTCCTTATCTTTTTCCATTTCGCTTATATTATTGTCAGTCCACATTTCATCCACCTTCCCGTTCAGCTCCTCTTTTAGTTTTATCATCGTGTTATTATCAAGTGAATCCAATTTTTTTAAATCAGGTAAAAGAAGCTTTATTGCTTTCAGTTGAAAACCCTGTTCTTTCAGTTTCTTAATAGTCTTAAACAGTTCGATATCAGATTCTTTATAATACCTATGCCCCATTTCATTTCTTTTTACAGGCAGGTCCAACTCCTCTTCCCAGTACCGCAGCGTATGAGATTCTACCCCAACCCTTTTTGAGGCCTCCGAGATCATGTACCTAACTTCTTCCATTGATAATCCTCCATAATTTATTAAGCTCCAAGGCTTTGTAATTATTTTACAATTTTAAATTATAACATAGCCCGCCTTAATTTCAATATCTTTTCCTAATATTTACATTTAACTTATCGACATAAAAAGGAGAGGCCCTTAAAAAGCCTCTCCTTTTCAACACAAACTCCATTTAATTATAACAATTCTACTCCATTATGTATTATGTTTCGAGCCTGTTATGTCGTGTATATTTTAAATTGTTGTAATAATTTATTAAGTTTATAATAATTATTATATTTTAGCCAGATTTAAGACTTATACCGCAATTATCTTTCCAAATTAGCGAACTTGGTATATTGCGCCTGCCATGCCAGTTTTACCGTACCTGTAGGGCCGTTACGCTGTTTTCCTATTATAATCTCAGAAACTCCGGGCTCTTTGGTATCATGATTATAATAATCATCTCTGTATATAAATATAACCACATCGGCATCCTGCTCAATTGCACCCGATTCTCTTAAGTCGGATAACATAGGTCTTTTATCGATTCGCTGCTCTACCGCACGGCTAAGCTGGGACAAAGCGATAACCGGAACATTTATCTCCCTTGCCAGCGATTTTAATGCTCTTGATATTTCAGAAATTTCCTGTTGCCTTGATTCTGTGCGTTTGCTTCCGGTCATAAGCTGCAGGTAGTCTATAATAACCAGGCCAAGATTCTTTTCAATTTTTAACTTCCTGCATTTTGACCTGAGTTCACTGACCGATATGGCTGAAGTATCGTCTATAATCAGATTGGAATTTCCTATAATTCTGGCACTTTCCATAAGGCTTGCCCATTCTTCCGCCGATAGATTGCCTGTACGTATCTTTTGGGAATCCACTCTTGAGTTCATTGCCAAAAGCCTTTTGACCAACTGGTCCTGAGACATTTCCAAACTAAAAATGGCGGTAGTAATGTTTGAGCGTAAAGCCACATACTCTGCTATATTAAGTGCAAAGGCCGTCTTACCCATTGAAGGTCTTGCAGCTATTAATATTAAATCTGAAGGTTGTAAGCCTGCAGTCTTATAATCCAGATCATAAAAACCGGTAGCTATACCTGTAACACTTCCCTGGTTCTTTGACGCCGCTTCTATGCTGTCAATGGACCTAAGAACAATTTCCTTTATATCTGTAAACTCCTTGGTCCCGCGATTTTGAACTATGTCAAAGATCTGTTTTTCCGCTTTTTCCAGAATTACATCCAGTTTTTCCTTATCAAGATAGCAGTCACTTGCCATTTCTTCAGATATCTTAATAAGGCGTCTTAATACGGCTTTTTCTTTGACTATCTGCGCATAGTATTTTATATTGGCTGAAGTTGGTACCGAGGCAACCAAATCCCTGATAAATTCCAGGCTGCTTAGCTGCGCAGGCACATCCTTCTCTTTCAGCCTGTCCTGCAGGGTAACCAGATCTACCGGTTTCCCTTCATTATACAATTCCAGCATTGTATCAAACAGGATTGCAAGCTGTTGGTCATAAAAGTCACTGCTTCTTACAAGTTCCGAAGCCACAATTATGGCATCTTTATCCATAATCATGGAACCTATGACCGACCGTTCGGCCTCAAGACTATGCGGAAGTACCTTTTTTATAAAAGCCTCATCCATTGGTAATCCCCCTATAAAGCGATATTATATCGCTTCAACTTTCACCGTAAGTTCCACACTGACCTTTGGATGTAACTTAACAGCTACTTTATAAGTACCGACATTTTTGATGGGATCATTAAGCTGTATTTTCTTCTTGTCCAGTTGAATATTGGCCTGCTCCTGTAATGCTGCCGCTATTTCTTTTGTTGATACCGAACCGAACGCCCTGCCGCCTTCACCGGCCTTTATCTTAACGTTAACAGTAACAGTTTCCAGTTTCTTTCCGAGTTCTTTTGCTTCTTCATATATCTCCTGCTGCCTTCTTTCTTCAGCTTCCTTTTGGAGTTTTAACTGATATAAATTCTGTTTCGTAGCTTCTACTCCAAGTTTCTTAGGCAGAAGAAAATTCCTTGCATAACCGTCGCTAACCTTAACAATATCACCTTTCTTACCAAGGTTTTTAACATCTTCCATTAATATTACTTCCATCTGTATTACTCCTCTCTATACGATAATTCTTTAACGCAAATTTCAGATTTCTCCCTCTTTAACCATAGTCTCAAGGGTGTTTTTAAGCTTAATAACCGCTTCTTCTATAGTGCTGTCCTCCAGTTGGCAGCCTGCAACACTTAAGTGTCCTCCTCCGCCCAATTTTTCCATTACAACCTGTACGTTTACTTCGTCAATGGATCTGGCGCTGATATATATTTTATTATTAAATTCTGTAAGCACAAATGAAGCTTTTATATTTTTAATATCCAAAAGTTCATTTGCAACCTTGGCCGCAAGTACTGTCGGACTGTCAGCCTCATCAGCAACACATACGGCAATTGCAAATCGGTCCAAATAAACTTCTGAGCTGCTGATTGCATTGGCCTTTATCTTAAATTCGGAATAATCACTTCTAAAGAATTTTCTGAGCCTGATTACGTCTGCACCGTTTCTTCTTAAATAGGCAGCCGCTTCAAAAGTCCTTACGCCTGTTTTTGTAAGGAAGTTGTTGGTGTCAATCATAATGCCGGCATACAAAGCATCAGCCTCCAGTGGCCGCAGTTTCAAATTGCCCCCAATGTACTGCAAAATTTCGGCTATCATCTCACAGGTCGATGATGCGTAAGGTTCGATATATGACAGGGCTGCATTTTCTATAGCCTCGTTAGTTTGCCTGTGATGGTCGAATATAATAATTGTTCTTGTATAATTAAGGAGCTCCTCGCATTCCAGCAGGCTCGGACGGTTAACATCCACAATAACGAGCAACGTATTGGCATCCACCACTTCCTTTGCCTTCTCATTATTAATAAACAAGTCGTCCTCGTACTCTGGATTTTCCATAAACCGGCTGATCATTGGCCTTAAGGATGATGTTATCTCATTGATGACAATATATACTTTCTTATTAAATGTTTTTCCTATCCGGTAAACACCGATGGCAGCCCCAAAAGAATCTACATCACCGATTGCATGGCCCATAACGACAATCTTGTCTTTTGCTTCAACATATTCCCTGAATGCATGGGCCTTTACCCTGGCTTTTACACGGGTGCTTTTTTCTACCTGTATGCTTTTTCCCCCGTAATAGGAAATCTTTTCACCGTCTTTTACAACCGCCTGATCTCCTCCTCTTCCCAGGGCCAGGTCTATAGCAGCTCTGGCATATTCATATCCGGTAATATAGCTGTCTGCATTTACTCCCAGTCCAATGCTTATGGTGACAGCCATCTCATTACCGATATTCACATTTCTGACTTCTTCCAGAATCGAAAACCTGGTAGATTGTAAAACAGCCAGATATTTCTGTTTAAAAACAAATATAAATTTATCCTTTTCCAGTTTCTTTACAATCGCATCAATACCCTGCATATACTTATTTATTTTTCGTTCAACCAAAGCAACCAGCAGAGATCGTCTTACTTCATCTATACTGTCCAGAGCTTCATCATAATTGTCAATATATAAGAGGCCTACAACCAACCTCTGGTCTTTGTTCTCTTTCTGGAGAACCATAATTTCCGTTTCATCAAACATATACATGGCTATGATGGAATTTGGTGTATCCCATGCCTTTTCGGATTCATAAAAACTCCAGTTATCATCGTCAAAATTCGGTGATATTACTTTTCTGAGTAATACCCTGTAATTACGATTATTTAAAGTTACATGGGCTATTTCGTCGGTTCCTGTTTTGGGAAGAACATCCTGAGTAATTTCCGGAATTATATTCGATATATATTTACCGGTTAATTTCTTGCCCTGAAATAAGTCTGCGAATTCGTTGTTTCCCCATTGTATTTTACCGTCAACATCCAAAAGAGCATAGGGAACAACCATTTCTTTTAACAGGCGTTTTTGAACCTGCGCAAAATCCATGCCGTATCTGATAAGCTCTGTATATATCTGATTCCGTTTTATATAAAATACGGATAAAGCCAGTAAAAAATACAGCAGGGTAAATACACTCATTACATAACCTGCTTTTTTATTAATAACATATATCCAAAGATTCATGAGTAGTAAAAGCACAGTCATATAAATCGGCCAAAAAAGGTATGCTTTTAATGAACTATTCAATCTCAACTTTCTACCCATGTTATATCTCCTTTGATGGGGAAATTTAAATAATTAGCCTATCCAAGATATTATATCATTAATTGATGAGTATTTAAAGTTCTTATTTTCACGCACAATTGTTGTTTATATAGCATAGCCTTATAAATAAATAATTAACTATAAAATGTATTTTGGACTCTAAACGGTTATACAAGCCGGGAAGTATATTTGGGCCCAAAATTCAGTTTTATATACTTCCTTTGGTAAAAATGATACCCTTTATATTTTGGGTTTTAATTATCTTCCTTAGAAAACGGTTTATATACCCACATTCAGTTTAAGCTTTGCATAGTTTTAATTATCGTTTCTGCATCAAATTTATCTTTGCTTACCAGTCCCGCAACTACACATGTGTATTCCGGCAAGTAATTTTTTTTATACCATTGAAGGGGTATTCCAAAGATATCCCTGACCATGTCATCCACATTTATGCCCATTGCTTCAAAACTGTATGTCATAAGTTCAGGATGAATACAAGCTTCATTAAGTTTGCATTTACAGGATTTACATAGCCTGCAACTGCCTCCCGATATATAACTAACGTCCTCATCTAATAATTTTCTTAAAGTTTTATCAATTCTGCTTTTTAAGATTGTATTAGCCGCTTTGATTTTTAGGTAATTATGTTTTATATAATCGAACTGATCGGTTTTTGCTAAAGACAAACAGATGTATATATGATTAAATTTAGCCGTAAATTTCTGATAAGATGGGGCATAAGGGGGACAACTCCATTTACGGCCGTAATTCTCACATCCGCTTTGACATAAAGCATTAAGCCTGTCTTGGTTTTCATACTTTGCAATTTCTTCGGTACCGGTATCTGCAATATAAATCTGATATTCTATTTTTGCCTGTGGTGTAGCCGCATATAATGATTCTTTATGTATATTCATTATTTTTAGTAATCTCCTTATGTATTTTCCTTATATATTTAAACTTCTGAAATAAAATTCTGCAATAAAAATTCATGTATACATTTATAAGTGGTTTAATTATATCAGCTTTCTGAAAAAATCTCACTAAAATTTACTGGATTCAATCAGGCGCCGATTTATAAAAAACCCTTGAAAAAAGATATATAAAAGAATACCTTAGAAACCTTTATACATACGTTTAGAATATTTACTATAATATTTTAAATCCAGGCATTCTTTTTAAAACGGTTTATATCTAATTTATTTTAAAAAATAATTTTTAACCTGAAACATTATAAAATACAGGAGGATTTTTATGAAAAGAGTATGCATAGTAACCGGCGGAGCAAACGGAATAGGCTTAAGAATTACCGAGCGTTTTATTGAAGAAGGGGATTTTGTCGCTGTTATTGATGTGGATAAAAAAGCAGGTAACATACTGACAGGCCGATTTCCGGCGGAATCATTAATGTTCTATCATGGGGATATAACAGATCCCAAAGTTATCGAAAATTTTGTCAGTGAACTTTTAAAACTTCATCCTGCCGTAGACATTATAATAAACAATGCCTGCGTGGGAAAAGGTGGCTTAAACACTTGCAGCTATGACGATTTTAATTATGTCCTGCGGCTTGGAGTAAGCGCACCTTTTTATCTTACCAAGCTGCTTATGCCGCACCTTAATCCCAATGCTTCCATAGTAAATATAGCCTCCACCAGAGCATTTATGTCGCAACCCGATACCGAAAGCTACACCGCAGCCAAAGGCGGCATCATTTCTTTGACCCACGGAATGAGTATAACTCTTGCGGGCAGGGCGAGAGTAAATTCTATAAGCCCCGGTTGGATTGATACAGGCCATTTGCCTTATTCTGATGTTGACCATGTACAGCATCCGGCAGGAAGAATCGGTGTCCCCGATGATATTGCCGATATGGTTCTGTATCTTTGCAGTGAAAAAGCAGGCTTTATTACCGGCCAGAACTTTACCGTCGACGGCGGTATGACAAAACAGATGATATATCATGGGGATTATGGATGGTTTTATCAAAATAATTAGATCTTTCTTATATTTTATGTTCTTATTATAAGTTCTATTTTCAAAGTCCATTATTGCCGCAGCAAAATGGGAGGGGAAAAACTGACAGAAGACGTTTCTTCCTATTTTGAAGAAGCAGTTTATACCATAGTAAAAGAAAATAATGACAAAATTATTATAGGTGACTCCATTAACGATATTGATATTAATAAGCTAAATGGCGAGCTAATACCAATAGTGCAAAATATATAAAATATTTTATCAAGAAAATAAAATGGGATCCTAAAACAGGATCCTTTTTATCTATAAAAATATACCATAATCAATTCTTTAATTCTTTTTCTATTTTTATAATAGTTAATATTAATGAAAATATATTAATCAAGCATTTCTTTAATTTGATTATTAAAAAAATACT
>CAZIHC010000108.1:0-7605 GCA_964538605.1 uncultured Herbinix sp.
CGAATTTGATGGGCTTCCTCAAAAACTGGCACTTCCCAATGCGCCTAAACAATTTATTAAGTATTTTGAAGAGGATAACAGGCCTCAGACCAGGCTTGACCGGGATTATGAAAACGGTATGGGAGTAACACTGGGAAGACTTCGCGAAGACTTTGTATACGATTATAAATTCATAGGACTGTCACACAATACCGTTCGCGGAGCTGCCGGAGGAGCACTTTTAATTGCCGAACTTTTAAAAGCCCAGGGTTATATAACCAAGAAGTAATTAATACGAAAGACTTGCCAGTAAAAATAAATGATTATAAAATAAAACAGTATATTAATTAATGTATTAGTTATGAAATTTATTAACAGTGATAAGTTCGAAAGCCGTTTATAAAAGTATATTTGGCAAAAACCATTTAAGGCATTTACGGGTAATTAATAAATATAAGACTGCCGCTCTTTTGGGCGGCAGTCTTATTACTCAACTAAGAAACCGCATTTTATACAAATATGACAAGATTTTTATAAATCAATGGTATTAAATTAAAAATTATCATATGCGTTTTTATAGCAGTTCTATTTTTCGCTGAAAACATATCTGATAAATTCGATGGCGTTTTTCTTGTACTGTGAATTTGATACGATTCCTACCAGATAAGGTTCATCATCGGTTGTCATAGAATATTCCCTGAATAACTTTGTATCTGTCAGATATATACCGTAGGCGGAGTCTCTGGGATTGTCATCGGTACTTGCCAGATAAAACTTTTCAGTTAGCAGACTGTGCAAATCTGTGGGCAATTGATCGGATAAGGGATCAAAAAATCCGTTTTTAACATATTGAGAAAATTCCGACAGGGGCGCAATGATTAAGTCGATTTGCGATGCAGTCAAATGTGCAATAAAAACCTGACGCATATTTGCCTCGTAGTCGGAAGCAGTGTTAAAATAAAAATTATAATTCAGGAATATTTCTTCCGTTTGCGGATCAAGTTCCAGATAATCGGTTAACTTATCCTTATATTCCGACCAGATTTCAATCGGTATCGGATTGTCTACAATGGCCGCATACAGTCTGGTTTCTGTCTTAGGTTTTGTAATTGAATTTATTATATATATAATAAATACTATGGCAAAAAGAATGGCTAAGCCGTGATATTTGTAATATTCCCAGATATAATCAAACCTTTCTTTCCAGGACATATTCTTTAATTTCTCTTTTTCAGACATTTGAGTGTTATTTTGCTGGTATATCGCAGCATCATCGCCCAGCCTGGTTTTTTTAGGCATATTCTCCTCCGTTTAATTTGCTTTTCTTAAATATTTGGTTGCGACTGAATTTCTATAGTAATTTTTATGTAGTAAAATCGCGGCTTAAAACTGACATAAAAGGTATTCTGTCGTCAGTGTATAGTTTACCATAAGCTTTCGCAGAAAAAAAGAAAATACTTATAAAAAATATATTAAAGATATCCAAAAATGACAAGCGAAAATCAGTTTCCGGCTGTCAAAAAACATGGAATTTTAATTAAAGACTTATTATTGAAATACTTAAACAGGTGTAATATAATAGGGCTATTGGTGGGTATAAATAATATGATAAGGAGGATATACCTAATGAAGTACGGTTTTTTTGACGACTTGAATCGTGAGTATGTGATAACTACTCCACAGACGCCATATCCATGGATAAATTATTTGGGCTCACAGGATTATTTTGCATTGATATCCAATACTGCCGGAGGATATAGTTTTTACAAGGACGCAAGACTTCGGAGAATAACCAGGTATCGTTATAACAATGTCCCGCTGGATTTGGGAGGCGGAAAATATTATTATATAAATGATGACGGAGATGTATGGTCACCGAGTTGGGCACCGGTAAAGAAAGATTTGGATTTTTATGAGTGCAGGCACGGCATGGGTTATACAAAGATAACAGGCGAATACGGGAAAGTAAAAGTAGGTATAACCTATTTTGTTCCTCTTAATACCAATGCCGAGATACATAAGGTTGTTGTTGAGAATAAATCGGAAAAAGAGAAAAAAATTAAACTTTTTTCATTTGTAGAGTGGTGCTTATGGAATGCTTTGGATGATATGACAAATTTCCAAAGAAACTACAGTACAGGTGAAGTCGAAGTAGAAGGGTCTGTAATATATCATAAGACTGAGTATAAAGAAAGAAGAAATCACTACGCTTTCTTTTCTGTCAACGCACCTGTTTACGGGTTTGATTCTGACAGAGAAAGCTTTATGGGAACATATAACGGTTTTCATAATCCGGATGCGGTATTTAAAGGAGTACCCACCAATTCGATAGCCGACGGATGGCATCCGATAGCTTCTCATTGTGTAGAAGTAAACCTTAAACCGGGGGAATCTAAAGTTTTAATATTCCTGTTAGGGTATGTTGAAAATGATCCCGAAGAAAAATGGGAAGCCAAGAATGTAATTAACAAAAAGAAAGCAAAGGAAATGATAGCCGCATTTTCTACCGAAGAAGCTGTCGACAAGGCCTTTGATGAGTTGGCTAAATATTGGGATGGCTTGTTGTCTAAATTTGTTATTGAATCCCATGATGAGAAACTTAACCGCATGGTTAATATATGGAACCAGTATCAGTGCATGGTAACATTTAATATGTCAAGAAGCGCATCCTATTTTGAATCCGGTATCGGCAGAGGAATGGGCTTCAGGGATTCCAACCAGGATATTTTAGGCTTTGTTCATCAAATTCCGGATCGGGCAAGAGAAAGAATTATTGATCTGGCATCCACACAATTGGAGGACGGTGGGGCATATCATCAGTATCAGCCTCTTACCAAGAAAGGAAACAATGATATAGGAAGCAATTTTAATGACGACCCGCTGTGGCTGATCCTTTCTACCGTTGCATATATAAAAGAAACCGGAGATTATTCCATATTGGATGTAATGACACCGTTTGACAACGACGAATCAAAGAGTACTCCTTTGGCCGATCATTTAAAGAGATCTTTTGACCATGTGCTTAACAACTTAGGGCCTCACGGACTGCCTCTTATCGGAAGGGCCGACTGGAATGATTGTCTGAATTTGAACTGTTTCTCATCCGAGCCGGGAGAATCCTTCCAGACCACAACCAATAAAGACGGCAGAGTTGCGGAATCCGTAATGATAGCAGGAATGTTCTGCCATATTGGTGAGGAATATGCAAGGCTCATGGAAAAGATAGGCAACAAAGAGGAAGCAGACCGTGCTTACAGGGAAGTAAAGAAAATGCGTGAGGTTATCATGGAGCATGCATGGGACGGTTCATGGTTCTTACGTGCCTATGATGATTTCGGCAGAAAAGTGGGAAGCCATGAGAATGAGGAAGGCCAGATATTTATCGAATCCCAGGGCTTTTGCATAATGGGAGGATGCGGGCTTAATGACGGCAAGGCTATACAGGCTTTGGATGCAGTAGAGGAAAGACTGGCGACCAAATACGGTATAGTCCTCCTTAATCCTGCTTATACCCGATACTATATTGAATACGGTGAAATTTCCACTTATCCCGCCGGTTATAAGGAAAATGCCGGTATCTTCTGCCACAACAATGCCTGGATTATGGCAGCAGAAGCAATTGTGGGAAGAGGCGATAAAGCCTTCGATTATTATACAAGGATCGCACCGGCATATGTGGAAGAACGTTCCGAAATTCACAGGCTGGAGCCTTATGTATATTCACAGATGATAGCCGGTAAAGATGCAAGACGCTTTGGAGAGGCAAAGAATTCCTGGTTAACAGGAACAGCCTCATGGAATTTTGTGGCGATTACCCAATATATTCTTGGTATAAAACCTGATTTTGACGGTTTAAAGATAGATCCCTGCATACCAAAGGCCTGGGATGGATATACCGTTATCAGACAATACCGTGGTGATACTTACCGTATAAAGGTTAAGAATCCTAATCACGTTTCTTGCGGTGTATCCAAAATAACCGTAGACAATAAAGAAATATCAGGAAATATCCTTCCGCTGTTCGGAGACGGAAAGCTTCATGAGGTTGAGGTTATTCTTGGCTAGGGATTTGAATTTCAAATTTTAAACATATATGAGGTTGTCTCAGACAGTTTAATCAGGTTTTGAGGCAGCCTCATAATTGCATAGTAGCACAGAAACGAGGGTTGTAATGAGAAAAGCTTTAATTGTTTTACAGGGTCTTTTGATGACTTTTGCTGCATTTTATGCCGTTTCGCTGATATATTCGATTATAAATGCTTTGTTTTATCTTATAACAGGTGTGCAGGAAGTAAATCCGCAAGTAGACTATTGTCTTGTGGTTCTGGCTGTTATGGTATCTATTCTGATTTTAAATTTATGGTACAGAAAGTTTATGAGTATCAGGCATAAAGAACAGGTTGATTTAAAAAAGGTATTTAAAATAAAACATATATTGGCTTATCTCGGAATCGGGACAGGATGCCAGTTGTTTTTTTCAGGCATTTTGACATTGCTAAGACCGGTGTTTGAAACCCTGTTTGCCCGATATGATGAGACCATTAGCTCTATTTTTATTTCAGATCCTGTTATAGCAGGTGTATATGTTGTTATATTGGCGCCTGTTATTGAGGAACTGATGCTTCGGGGAATTCTTTTCAGACGAATAAGGCCTGCACTGCCGTTTTATGCAGCCAATCTGATTCAAGCGGTAGTCTTTGGGATTTATCATTGGAATATAATTCAGGGCTTATATGCTTTTGGAATCGGACTGATACTGGGATATATATATGAGAAGACAAAGACACTTTGGGCTCCTATTTTTGTACACTCGTTGATAAACGGTACGGGATTTCTAATTCTGCAGCTTGATATCGGAATTTATATACCCGTATATATGTCATTAATATTAGGAAGTATACTGCTTCTTTGTGGTTTAACCGGTTTCGTCTTGTCGGTTTATAAGGAAAAAAACAATAACAATACGGATGACAGGAAAATGTTTTATTAAATTACCGTTTTGGGTATTAAATTACCTTGTAAATTGGGTGTTTTAAAAGTATAGGGTAATAGTATTTGCTTTCGGTTTCTTTGGCATCAACTCAATTTTTATGGTTGAAATATAAATGATATTTTACAAAATATAATGGGTGTATTTTTAAAAATCATCAGATTTATTAAATTTAAATCGACCATATTGTTACCCGGGATGCTGCCGTACCCATATACGGGACGGTAAGCCAAACGACAAAATTTATTTTACATCTTTAATTATTATGATTTATGTAAATCCTACCTATAGAAACATAATGCCGGAACTAAGTAAAACCGGTAACCGAATTTAAAAGGAGGATATTATGAAAGTAAAATCAAAAGAACCGACATTAAAGATAGTGCAGCTGGCAATGTTTACAGCCATAATTCTTTTGCTGGCTTTTACACCTTTAGGCTATTTAAAGCTGTCATTGGGATTATCTGTGACATTAATAGGCTTGCCGGTTATAATCGGGTCAATAACCATCGGGCCAGTCGGAGGAGCTATTCTCGGAGCAGTCTTTGGGCTTACAAGTTTTGCCCAGGCTTTTGGACCGGATGCCCTGGGAGTTATACTGTTGGGCGAAAATCCCATAGGTTTATTTATTACATGTTTGATACCGAGGATACTTATGGGCTGGTTAACAGGCCTGATATTTAAAATATTAAAAAAAATAGACAAATCAAATTTTATCAGCTATGCTCTGACAAACCTGATAGGTTCATTACTAAATACGGTTTTATTTCTGGCTTCATTAATGATCTTCTTTTACGACATACTGATACGGTTAAATGTAGTTGAAGTCAGTGGTAATATCAATCCGTTTGTACTGGCAGCTGTCCTGGCAGGCTTTAATGCTTTGGCCGAAGCTCTTGTATGCCTGATAATAGGTACGACGGTATCCAAAGCAATAGATGCATTTATGGCAAAAGCTTAATTTCTAATAATGTAATTAACCTGGTATGGCACCTGTTTGTGAAAATGACCACAAATAAGGTGCTTTCGTCAGATTCATAAAGATAGATGGGGCCATTGGGTATTAAATTTATGGGACAATTATTTTGATTTAGAAGCCGGAGAGACAAAATAAATACACATAAAAGATTTGGCGGATAGGTGTAAGTTAATATATATAAAAACTGGAGGATAGAAGACATGAAAAATATTAAACCTTTAAAATTAACGATTATAGGCGCGGGAAGTTCCTATACCCCGGAACTGATTGAGGAATTGGCAAGGGAAAAGGATAATCTGTCGGTGAAAGAAATTGCTCTGTATGATATCGATAAGGAAAGACTTGACATAATGACAGGCTTTTGTAAACGGTTTGCGGACAAGCTGGGGTATGACGCTCCTATAACGTCTACCATGGACTTGGATGAGGCTTTGTACGAAGCAGACTTTGTAGATACACAGATTCGAGTCGGTGGGAATAAACAAAGGATTTTGGATGAAAAGATTCCCCTGAAATATGGGCTGGTCGGACAAGAAACCACCGGGGCTGGCGGTATGATGAAAGCCTTCCGCACCATTCCGGTTATGTTAAAGATTGCCGAGCGCCTTACGCAGCTATCTCCTGATGCCTGGATAGTAAATTATACCAATCCAACCGGACTTGTTACTGAGGCCGTTACTAAATATACTAAAGCCAAGATTGCAGGTTTTTGTTCCGGCGGAATTTTTCCTAAAATGTGGGCCAAGGCAGCTTTGGGAATTGAGCATGACCGGGTACAGTATGATTTTATAGGCTTAAATCATCTGAATTTTATAAGCAACGTTACAATAGACGGAAGGCCGGTAACGGAAGAGGAATTTATGGCAATAGCAAAGCAGAATAAGAGTGTCAATTTGGAACTGATTAAACTATTGGGTGTACTTCCAAGTCCTTATTTGCAATGGTACTATCATACAAGTGAAAAAGTAAATAAGGTTCTTTCCGATAAATTTACCCGCGGTGAAGAAGTACTTGAACTGGAGAAAGAAGTATTTTCAGCGTATGCCGATGAAAATCAGAATGAAAAGCCTGCTGCATTGGCAAAAAGAGGTGGCGGCGGATATTCCGAAGTAGCCATCGGATTTATTAAGGCAGTCCATAACAATATTGACACCTGTATGGTAGTAAACGTACCAAATAAGGGATCCGTTAAATTCCTACCGGACGATGCGGTTATAGAAACCACTTGTCTGGTGAACAGACATGGGGTACAACCGCTTCATGTGACGGAAATACCTCCAATGTGCTGGGGAATTATAAGCGAAGTAAAAAATTACGAACAACTGGCTGTGGAAGCTGCTGTTGAAGGAGACATTAGAAAAGCAAAACTGGCGCTTCTTGCCCATCCTCTGGTACGTCAGTACGATCTCGTAGAGAAGCTGCTTCCTGAACTTTTAGAAGCCAATAAAGAATATTTACCTCAGTTTAGACTGGCATAATTATAGTTGTTAAAGTTAGACTGGATAAAATTATTTAGGAGGAAGCAATTTGGGATACATAATGGGGATTGATCAGGGTTTGACTGTTTCAAAGTAAAAGATGTATCTGAACTTCTTTATATAAGAACAACCGGAAAAATAACTTACTACAAGTATCTGTATTTGTTGCCTGTACGGGG
>CAZIHC010000109.1:0-7598 GCA_964538605.1 uncultured Herbinix sp.
TTATCTTCTTGGTAGATGTCCGCCAGGGCCTGGTTGATGCAGATTCAAAAGTTGCCGACATGTTAAGGCGAAGCCAAAAGCCTATTGTTCTGGTAGTCAACAAAGTAGACAATTTCCAAAAACAGATGCCCGATGTATATGAGTTTTACAATCTGGGAATAGGCGATCCCATACCCATTTCGGCCGCATCAAAATTAGGTTTTGGTGAAATGCTGGATGAAGTTATTAAGCATTTTAAAACCACGGTTGATGCCGATGAGGAAGACGACCGGCCCAGAATTGCCATTATAGGAAGACCTAACGTAGGCAAATCATCTATTATAAATAAGCTGCTGGGTGAAAACCGGGTTATAGTATCCGATATAGCCGGAACCACCAGAGATGCCATAGATACAACCGTCCGCAGAAACGGTAAGGAATATATCTTTACCGATACGGCAGGCTTAAGGCGCAAAAGCAAAATTAAAGAAGATATTGAGCGCTACAGCATAGTCCGTACGGTTGCAGCAGTTGAAAGATCCGATGTGGCGGTCCTTGTTATTGACGCAAGCGTGGGTGTTACCGAACAGGATGCAAAAATTGCAGGAATTGCACATGAACGGGGAAAAGGCATTATAATTGCAGTCAACAAATGGGATATGATAGAAAAGGATAATAATACCGTAAAAAGATACACCACGGATATACAGGAAGTTTTGTCCTTTATCCCCTATGCGGAAACTGTTTTTATTTCCGCAAAAACCGGTCAGAGATTAAATAAATTGTTCGATATCATAGAAAAAGTTATCCAAAATCAAAATCTTCGTATTGCAACCGGTGTATTAAACCAGATTCTGGCTGAAGCTACAGCCCTTCAGCAGCCGCCTTCGGACAAAGGAAAGCAGTTAAGGCTTTATTATATAACCCAGGTTGCGGTAAAACCTCCGACCTTTGTAATATTTGTTAATGATAAAAATTTGATGCATTTTTCTTATCAGAGATACATTGAAAATAAAATCCGGGAAGCTTTCGGATTTGCCGGGACTTCCTTAAAGTTTCTTATAAGGGAGCGAAAGGAGAATTCATAAATGATTGCTCATATAATCATATGCATGCTCTTTGGCTATATTTTCGGCTGTTTTAATACCGGATTTTTAATCGGAAAATTATATAATGTAGATATCAGGCAATACGGAAGCAAAAGTTCCGGAACTACCAATGCATTAAGAACCCTGGGGGCCAAAGCCGGGCTTTTAACCCTGCTTGGTGATATGCTGAAAGCCATAATTCCTATTTTGCTTGTACAACACGTTATCTTCCCGGATTCGGAATACGTAAAATTGCTGATACTTTATACGGGTCTTGGTGTGGTACTGGGCCATAATTACCCCGCATGGATGAAATTCAAAGGCGGAAAAGGGATTGCGGCCACGGCAGGGGCTATGGCATCTTTTGACCCATGGCTTATCCCCATCGGGCTACCTATATTTGTAATTTCAGTGGCAATAACCAGATATGTGTCCGTCGGCTCCCTGCTTATATCGTTATTATTCCCCATATGGATTGCAGTCCGTTATCCCGGCGAAATACATATGCTGTTGGTAGCATTGATATATACCATACTTGCTTTTATAAAGCACCGTTCAAATATAAAACGTTTATTGAACGGTACTGAAAATAAACTGGGACAAAGAGTTAAAATTGACAATAATAAATAATTAAGGAGGTATTTCATGAATAAAATAGGGGTACTTGGTGCAGGAACCTGGGGAACCGCACTTTCAATACTTCTTTCTGACAACGGACATGATGTCACCCTGTGGACCAAACTCGAAAAAGAAGCCAAAGCATTGGAAGAGTCAAGAGACAATCTAAAAAATCTTCCCGGTGCAAAACTTCCTGAAGATGTAAAGATTACACTGGACCTTAAAGAGGTCTGTACCGATAAAGATCTTATAGTTATGGCGGTAGCATCCCCCTATGTGCGGGCAACCGCCAAAGAAGCAAGCCCTTATATAAAAGAGGGTCAGATTATAGTTAACGTATCCAAAGGAATAGAAGAAAAAACCTTGCTTACTTTAGCCGATGTTATAAGAGAGGAAATTCCTCAGGCAGATATTGCCGTAATGTCAGGCCCCAGCCATGCGGAAGAAGTAAGCCGTAGGATACCTACTACAATTGTAGTTGGTTCATCTTCCAAAAAGACTGCCCAATTTATTCAGGATATATTTATGAATGAAGTATTCCGTGTATATACCAGTCCCGATATGATCGGAATCGAACTTGGTGCGGCACTTAAAAACGTCATAGCTCTGGCTGCAGGAATTATTGACGGTCTAGGCATGGGAGACAATACAAAAGCAGCTTTAATGACCCGCGGAATTGCCGAAATCAGCCGTCTGGGCATCAAGATGGGCGGTTGTATGGAAACATTCGCAGGCCTATCTGGGATAGGTGATTTGTTCGTTACCTGCACAAGCCGCCACAGCCGCAACAGACAAGCCGGATACCTGATCGGAAAAGGCTTAACATTGGATGAAGTAATAAAGGAAGTCAATCAGGTAGTTGAGGGAGTAAATACCGCCAAGGCGGCGCTTGCTCTGGCAAAGAAATATGATGTGGAAATGCCTATAGTAGAACAAATTAATCTGGTTTTATTCGAAGGAAAATCTCCGTTGGATGCCGCAACCGACCTTTTGGTCAGGGACAAGCGTCCGGAATATAAAACCTTACAGTGGGATTAAACTTTTATTTAGCTCATAATACATGATCCTCGGATATACAGAATCGGTATTTTACAGCGTCTTTTTTATCCGGTATCTGGCCGGTGCAATAAAAAGATCGGAAAGCTTTATAAGAATACTTTCATTCACACTCTTATCCGGTACCTTTTTTATGGCTGCCTCGTTTTATTAATCTTATCTTGAAGGCAGCTTTTTTCCTATAAATGATGTAAAATATATCATAAACTTTATACCGATCTCTATAAAAAGCCGGAAATGCAGAACTTGGCTGTTACGAAGACAGTATTTTTTACACCAAGTATACCCTGACAATAGATAACGCACACTTAAAAAAATTAATCTGACCATTCATCCGAAAGATAAGGCCGCCCTTGTAGGTATAACGGGGCAGGGAAATCCACATTAATAAAGCTGATAATGAGAAAGCCAGAAACTTGCCATATCCCGGGCTTGTTTCAAGGATGCGGGAATGGTTATACTTGATGCATTATATTAACCGACGAAAGGACAATTTTTATGAATAACAAATGGGTAAAAATAACAAAAGAAGCCTTAAGCTGGTTTGCAGTTATTATCCTTGCTTTTGTTATATCGGCATTTATTAACAGCCAGTTATTTTCAATAGCAACCGTCAAAGAAGTTTCCATGCAGGATACATTGTATGAAAATCATAAACTGTTTATAAGCCGCCGTTCCTATAAAAAGAGTTTTCCCAAAACAGGTGATATCATTGTATTTTACCGAAACAGAAAAATTGGAAACTTTGCCGAAGAATTTTTATTTTCACTAAAACAGATGCTGCCTTTAAACAGTACAAAAAACAACAGAGACAGGCTTGTAAAAAGAGTTATCGGTGTTCCGGGCGATGTGGTAGATATAAAAGACGGTCTGGTATATATAAACGGAAATCCCCTTGACGAACCTTATGCAAAAGGTGTTACTTATGAAGGAAGTATAAGCCTTCCGATAACAGTAGGAGAAAATCAGCTTTTTGTCCTTGGGGATAACAGAGAATATAGCCTGGACAGCAGAGATTTCGGACTTATTGATATAAGCCATGTGGAAGGTAAAGTCGTCTTCAGATTTTATCCCTTTAATAAAATAGGGAAATTAAACTAGCATCTTTTTTATAATTATATATAACAAGTACATATTCAAATATCATAGATTTGTACTGCCTTGCATATCTTTAAGTATAACCAATAGGAGGTTGACATATGTTAGGGCAGTATGATGTTTATAATGATATTCAGGCTAGGACAGGCGGTGAAATATACATCGGTGTGGTTGGGCCGGTAAGAACAGGAAAATCTACCTTTATAAAAAGATTTATGGACCTGTTGGTAATACCGGGTATCGAGGATGTCCATGCAAGGGAGAGGGCAATAGATGAATTGCCTCAGGCTGCTGCCGGTAAAACCATTATGACTACCGAGCCAAAGTTCATACCTAAGGAAGCGGCCGTAATAGCTCTGAATGACGAAACAAAATTTAAAATCCGCCTTATTGACTGCGTAGGCTATATGGTGGAAGGGGCTTCGGGCCATATCGAAAACGATCATGAACGGATGGTAAAGACCCCCTGGTTTGATCATGAAATTCCTTTTACTCAGGCAGCCGAACTCGGAACCAAAAAAGTAATCAACGACCATTCCACCATAGGTATCGTAGTCACAACCGACGGAAGCTTCGGTGAAATTCCGAGAACAAACTACATGATACCCGAAGAAAAAACCATAGAAGAACTTAAACGGCTGGGAAAGCCCTTTATAGTTATCTTAAATACCAGCAAGCCCTATTCCAACGATACAATAAGAATTGCGGAAGAAATCGAAAAAAGATATGACGTAACGGTTATGCCTGTAAACTGCGAACAGATGAAAAAAGAAGATATACATAAAATCATGGAAAATATCCTTTCGGTATTCCCTGTAACCGAAATTAATTTCTACATGCCCAAATGGGCGGAAATGCTCCCTACCGACCATTGGTTAAAGGCCGACCTGATTGCTTCAGTAAAGAATCTGTTCCGGAACATTACCCGCATAAAGGATGCCAATCCGTCCAATTTTATTGCCGACAGTGATTATATTAAACGAATTAAGATTGACAACGTAAATATGCAGGACGGAACAGTATCGGTCAACGTAGAACTGGACGATACATATTACTATAAAATTTTAAGTGACTTAATCGGTGTTCCCATTACCGGAGAATATCAGCTTATTTCTACCTTAAAAGAACTGGCTGCCAAGAAAGCCGAATTTGAAAAAGTTTCTCAGGCCGTAAACCAGGTAAAGACCAAAGGCTACGGTGTCGTATCTCCTTCAAAAGAAGAAATCCGTATTGAAGAGCCTGAGATAATGAAGCACGGCAGCAAGTATGGGGTAAAGATAAAAGCTAATGCCCCTTCAATTCACATGATTCGTGCGGAAATTATGACAGAGATTGCTCCTATAGTCGGAACGGAAGAGCAGGCCAAAGATTTGATCAACTATATAAATGAGAACACCAAAGATAATCCTGAAGGTATATGGGAAACAAACATTTTCGGAAAATCCATACGTCAGCTGGTTGAAGAAGGAATCAACAGTAAAGTAAATAAACTTACCGATGAAAGCCAGATTAAGCTGCAGGAAACCATGCAAAAAATTATTAATGACAGTAACGGTGGTTTAATCTGTATAATCATATAAAATCATATATCCTGATAAGTTTATATTTAATAAATGTTTATGAAATATAAGAGCTGCTCGATACCTGTATGGGGTATTGGGGCGGCTCTGTTATTTTCTTTTTATATGCCGGAAACTATGAAATGGGCATATAGTCCTATTTAGCTGGCTTAATTTGTTAATTGTGACGAAAGTTAAAAAAGTTTTGACATAATGTTGACAAAATTATGCCACTTTGTTATTATACTTACGTAACATATTTAACATTTATGTAATAATTTTATTATTCATTTAATATTTTACATTGAAGACTACTATAATCTGCATCATTTGATACCATAAATTTGGAGGAACTTCTCAATGGATAATAAGCTATTGAAATTTTCCCTGGCATGTGTTACGGGAGTAATACTGTCAACAGCATATAATGCTCCGGCATTGGCCGTTGAACATGCAGTTGCAGGATACCCGTATGACAAAGCAGGTTATGCTATACAGCTGGATAAAGATATAAATGAAATAACATCCTCATCTATCGGGGAAGCAGAGACACCTGTTCCTGGATTTATCAATATAGGAATAGCCAATGTACAGACAAACCTGTTAGTCAGGGAAAAGCCAAGTGAGGACGGAAAGATAATCGGCAAGATGCCGAAAGATGCAGGCTGTGAAATCTTAGAGCCGGATAGCAACGGTTGGACTAAAATAAAATCCGGTAAAGTTACCGGTTATGTAAAAAGCGAATATCTTATTACAGGTTCCGAAGCTTCAAAGAAAGCTTTAGAAATCGCCAAATATGTCGCTACCGCCAATGTAGACGGCCTTCGTGTAAGAAAAGAACCTTCAGCGGATGAATCCGTTCCTATACTGGACTATGTGGCCAAGGGAGAGCAATTACTGGTCTTGGACCCTCTGGTAGTAGTATACGGCGAAGAGCACAATAAATGGGTTAAGGTAAGTTTGGAAGGTGACGACGATCAGGTAGGTATCGTAGGATATGTGGCCAAGGAATACGTGGATTTATCCTATGAACTTCCTCATGCGTATACCTTGGAGGAATTGGAACTTGGTCCCGGTGTATCTTCCATAAGAGCGAATCTGGTTAATTACGCAAAGAAATACCTCGGTTACCGTTATGTATGGGGCGGTACCAGCTTCTCCAGAGACGGCGGTGTAGATTGCTCCGGATTTGTATTATATGTTTACAAGCAATTCGGATATACCAACCTGCCTCGTACATCGAGAGAACAGGCAAGAAGCGGCAAAACTGTTTCGGTTTCCAACTTAAAACCGGGAGATTTGGTATTCTACGGTAACGCTTCATCAGGATACATCAACCATGTTGCAATTTACATCGGCAACAATAAAGTTATCCATGCAAGCAACAGAAGAGACGGTATCAAGATTTCGAACTTAAATTACAGAAAACCGATTAAATGTGTAAGATATATAAACGACTAAAAATTAAATGTTATAAAAATTAAATTATAATGATTTCAGATAGGGGGGCGGGACTTTAGTTTCCGCCCTGTTATAATGTGGAATATACTAATTATATTATTCATCTGATTTTTTTGTGTTAATTCAGAAGACTTGCCTATCGATTAAATTTAAAAAATATTTGCTAAAACGGTTAATATTTAATAAAAATTAATTTATCTTTTGCTGAAGGTTTGCTATACTGTAAGCAGTAATCAAGGACTTAATAACTTAATTATTGATTATCAAAAGATATTATTTACAAAGGATGTGAATTCATGCGTATAGTCTTATTTTATAGCGGTATAGAATCCTTTAATTATTTTACCGATGAGCTTAACAATGAACTAAATATAAGAGGCTGTGAAACATACATATGGGATTTAAACGAAAAATCCCAGGACGGCCCCCATTCCTTTGACGGAATGCTTAAATTTTGCGAAAAAGGTGTAGATGCAGCAAGTGCTGTTGCAGAAGCCACAGGCAGCAACAGCTCGATGGAAACGGGTGCCGTCAGCGCGGCAATCTCGAACGCATTGCGTCGGTCAGTGTCGAGGTGTTCGAACTCCGTGCGGAGGAGGTCACCGAGCGATGTTCCTACGGGCAACGGGCTGGCCCACACCCACAGTCCCTGGCGCTGGGCCAGGCCGTCCGTTGCTTCCACGGTGCGCAGCAGTTCGCTGAGGAACAGGGCGTTGCCGCCGGTGACCTCATGCATGCG
>CAZIHC010000110.1:0-7535 GCA_964538605.1 uncultured Herbinix sp.
CGACCATCAAAGCGCTGCCGGTGTTCCCGATGTGGATATTGCTATTACCACAAGAGAACTGGCAAGAATGATTGATCGGGTAGGCTTAAACTTTATGTCATTGCCTGATGAGGAATTTGATGATCCTTTGGGCCGTTCCACCGGTGCTGCAGTTATCTTCGGTGCAACCGGAGGTGTTATGGAAGCCGCTTTAAGAACAGCCGTAGAAACTCTGACAAACGAAGAACTTCCCAGCCCGGATTTCGTAGAAGTAAGAGGCACTCAGGGAATTAAGAAGGCAACTTATCATGTAGCCGGTATGGACATAAATGTTGCTGTCGCTTCCGGCCTTAGCAATGCAAAAATACTCATGGATGAAATTAGATCCGGCAAGGCCAACTACCACTTTATTGAAATCATGGGATGCCCCGGCGGATGCGTAAACGGCGGCGGACAGCCTCAGCAGCCCGGTTATGTGAGAAATACCGTGGATATCAAGGCATTAAGGGCTAAAGCTCTGTATGATATTGATTCCTCTATGCCCGTAAGAAAATCCCATGAAAATCCTGCCGTTAAGCAATTATATGATGAGTTCTTAGGCAAACCCGGAAGCCATAAGGCCCACGAAATACTTCATACATCATATGTTAAAAGAACCGTCAATAATTACTAATTACTAATTACAAATAAACAGGCTCTGTGTCATGTGTTTTGGCATGATTAATCATGCCAAAACACCCGACTTGGAGCCTTTTATAGTAAGCTGAACGTATTATAATCAAACTTTGTTCCCACTTTTTACTTCCTTTTTTGTAGTATTGATAATGAATTATCGCTTAATAGCCAATCTTTTATTCATAAATTTATTCATCTGTAGCTTATATTTGACTTTACTAGAAAAAAACATTATATCCTTTATATTTTTGCTTTATATTTTCTATTAAATATGTTATAAATGAATGAGTGCTTAATAATATGAATATCGGAGTTATTTTCTCCGGCTTAAAGAAAGGATTTAATATGAAAAAATTATCGACACTTATTATTTTATGTATCAGCATGATGTTAATTGCTATCGGATGCAGCAAGAAAGAAACTTCAGATAACGCTGATTCAGGCTTAACACCTACTCCCGCAGTTACGGATGATGAAGACGCAAATACAAACACTTTACCTTTAGAAAATCCGGTTATTAAGGAAGAGTATGATTTTAACGACTATATTAAATTGGGTCAATATAAGGGTATAGAAGTAAAAGTAGAAAAACCGGAAGTTACAGATGAAGATGTGAATATTGCCATTCAAAAGGAGCTTTTTGATTACGGCGCAACCCCGGTCGAAGTCACTGACAGGGCTGTAAAACTTGGAGATACAGTCAATATAGATTTTGTAGGTTACCACAACGGCGAAGCATTTGACGGAGGTTCAGCCAGTGGTTATGACCTTACTATTGGCTCCGGTTCCTTTATAGAAGGTTTTGAAGAACAGCTTATTGGTGCTGAATTAGGCAAAGAAATAGAAGTAAATGTGGTTTTTCCCGAAAATTATTCTTATACCGCATTGGCAGGAGAACCTGCAGTATTTAAAGTAACTATAAATAAAATTCAATACTTTGAATTGACGGAGGATATTATCAAAGACTTGGGTTTTGAAACCGAAGAAGAATACAGAAGTCAATTACTACAGGAGCTAACCGAAAGTAAAGCAGTATCTATTCAGCAAAAAAAAGAAAATTATATATATAATGCAGTTGTTAAAAATTCAGAGATCACATTGCCGGAAAATCTTATAGAATATTATGCCAATGATTTTAAAACAATTTATAATAATATTGCGGCAAGTTACGGATTTGATCTCGAAACCTTTATTTCTCTTTCGGGCTATTCTATGGAAGAATTTGAAAAAGATGTCCGGTATTATTCGACTACCATGGCAACCAGAGAACTGGTTATTAAAGCTATCAGCAGCTTAGAAGGCATTGAAGTTACTGAGGAAGAATTCCAGGCTAAAGTTGAGGAGTATGCAGAAAATTACGGATACGAATCCGGTGAGGAGTTTTTGGCAGAAGCAGACGTTGAAGCTCTTAAAGATGACATGCTTTTTGAAAAAGTCATAGAATTTCTTGTTGCGGAATCTGTAGAAATATAGCAAATAACTTGACGAAATCCGGTAAGAACATTATAATAATAATTACTATTATTAATTGTAAATAGGTTTAGGAGTTGATGAAAATGGCTGTCACAAAATACAGCCGGCAAAGAGAAGCCATAAAAGAGTATTTGATGCAGACAAAAGAACATCCTACTGCCGACATGATATATTTAAAAATCAGAGAAAAATACCCTAATATTAGTCTTGGTACCGTTTATAGAAATCTGAATTTTCTGACCGAAAAAGGTGAAATTATAAAGTTGGACGGTATAGACGGCAGCGATCGTTTTGATGCAAAAACTAAACCTCACTACCACTTTATGTGTAACAAGTGTCAGAAAATCTTGGACTTAGAAATTGAATCTATAGACCATATCAATGAAATTGCCGGTAAAGATTTTAACGGAAAAGTAGAAGGTCATGTGACTTACTTTTACGGGAAATGCCCTGATTGTATTGACAATAAGCAGGAATTTCATAATTAAACTAAAATACGGATAAACAGTAAAAAAGAACAGCTGTGAATTTGCATCAATTTCTGACTGCAAATTTACAGCTGTTTTTTTAGATATATAATTCAATTTATCAGACTGCATTTATATTTAATCGGATATTATGTACATTTCAATATTTATCTGGTTCTTACAATGTGCATGCAATATACATATACGTTTTGTATCTTCTTGGCCTCTACTCCGTCTACGTGAATAATAGGCTGTGTCTCTGAAGGAGTGATGTAAATTTTAAATATGATGCCGTCCTGGTTTACACGCATGTTGCGGATATGTTTGTATGTATAATCTTTTTTAGGGACACCGATATAGTTGAAAATGATATCATAAGTGTCAGGATGATTAAAGCACACTATAATCTCGTCTTTATCATACATTCCTATTATTTCTCTTGCTTCTTCAAATGTCATAGTTGTGCATTTGTATTCGCCTTCATTAAAAAGGATATTGGCATTGCTGTTATCAAGCAATAATAAAGGATGTCTTGTTGAATTTGATATAATAATCTGCTCCTTCCCACTCGCTGCAGATGCAGCTTGTTATATACCATATATATGCGTATTTTCAATTAAAGTATAAAAAATTTATAATATATTGTCAATAGAATGTACAAATAACATTATTTTTTTACAACGTTCAGAAATATCTTAAAATATAGTTTGTTTTATATACAAAATCAAACAGACAAAAAAACACATAGTACCGACACATTAAATGTGCTCGGCACTATGTGTTTTAATATCATTTTGATTATTATGCCAATTAGATCTTCTCAAAGCGGTCAACATCCATTACAAATATGGTTGCTCCTCCGACATTGACAACAACATTCATGGAAGAATATTCTCCGGTTCCCACCGGATTTGATATAACCTGCTTTCTGGGGCCACAAGCTTTCTTTACGATCTCAATTACTTCATCAACTTTGTCTTCATCGGTACCTATCATTAAAGTTGTATTACCCTCACGTAAAAATCCGCCTGTTGACGCCAGCTTTGTTACATAGTAGCCTTTTTTGTTTAAAGCAGCCGTAACGTCACCGCTGTCAATATTTCTTACAATAACATAAATCAGCTTCATGGAACCCCCATCCTTTCTTAAGTCCGCAGTTAAGCAGACAGGCCATATTGCATGTATTTATTGCCATCTCCTTATTCTTATTATATAATAACTCGGTTTAAAAGTAAATGATTGAGATGGCTAATACTACAGCTTCTCTACCGCAAAACTAACCTTTTCTCCGTTTATATTCCATTCCTTAATATAACCTTTAGGTGCGGAAAATTCCATAAAATCTGCCAATACTTCAGATTTAATCTCGTCGGCATTGCGTTCCATAATGGATTTAATTTTATCATTTTCGTCGCAGTAAACACGGATATGATCTATAACCTCAAAGCCCGCATCTTTACGCATTGTCTGAATTTTGCTTATGATTTCACGAACAAATCCTTCTTCTATCAGCTCTTCTGTCAGATTTGTATCCAGAACAACGGTCACACCATGGTCGGAATCTGATACATAGCCTTCCGCCTGAACCGTTTCAATAAGCAGATCTGCTTCATCAATATATACGGTTGCACCATCCAAGGTTATGCCAAGTTTTCCGGTAGCCTTAATTTCATCCATGGCCTCATTGCCGTTAATCTCAGCAAGTATTTGCTTAACCGTACCTATCTGTTTGCCGAATTTAGGACCCAAGGTCTTTAAATTGGGTTTAAAGCTGTAGGATGTAAACTCTCTTACATCATCCGTAAATACCACTTCTTTGACATTAAGCTCATCGGCTATTATATCCTTGAAGAATTCGGACAAGATTTTACCTGCTCTTACAAACATTTTGCCGATCGGCTGGCGGTTTTTAATATTGGCTGCATTTCTGCATGCGCGTCCAAGTACAACTACCAGCAGGACCTCTTCCATGTTTTCTTCAAGTTCTTTATTAATATATGCCTCATTATAGGCCGGATATGAGCAAAGGTGAATGCTTTCCGGTGCATTCTTATCCAGATTAACCACCAGGTTCTGATAAATCTGTTCGGTCATAAACGGTATATACGGCGCCGCCAGTTTGGCAAACTCAACCAGGGCCGTATATAAAGTCATATAAGCATTGATTTTATCCTGAGGCATTCCCTTAGCCCAGAAACGCTCCCTGCATCTTCTTACATACCAGTTGGAAAGCTCATCTACAAAATCGGAAAGAAGTCTTGCACCTTCTGTAATCTTATAATTGTTCAAATATTCGTCAACAGACTTAATCAGGGTGTTAAGCCTTGATAAAAGCCATTTATCCATTACTGAAAGCTTATCGTATTCCAGGGTATGCTTCGTGGGATCAAATTGGTCTATATTGGCATACAGTACATAAAAGGCATAAGTATTCCACAAAGTACCCATGAATTTTCTCTGGCCTTCCGTTACGGCTGTATGGCTGAAGCGGTTCGGAAGCCAAAGGGCGGAGTTAATCGAGAAGTACCAGCGTATCGCATCTGCTCCGTGTCTTGCCAAAGCATCCAAAGGATCAACGGCATTGCCCTTGGACTTGGACATCTTCTGGCCGTCTTCGTCAAGTACATGCCCCAGTACTATACAGTTCTTAAATGATGACTTGCCGAAAATCAAAGTTGATATTGCCAAAAGGGAGTAGAACCATCCTCTAGTTTGGTCTACCGCTTCGCTGATAAAGTCGGCCGGGAAGTTTTCTTCAAACTTATCCTTGTTTTCAAAAGGATAATGCCACTGTGCAAAAGGCATGGCACCGGAATCATACCAACAGTCGATAACAGGTTTGACCCTGGTCATCTTTTTGCCACACTGAGGACATTTAATTGTTACTTCGTCAATAAACGGACGGTGAAGCTCAATATCATCCGGGCAATCGTCGGACATAGATTTTAACTCCTCAATGCTTCCGATGCAGTGGAAATGTCCGTCTTCACATTCCCATATAGGAAGCGGAGTACCCCAATAACGGTCTCTTGACAAGCCCCAATCCTGCAGATTCTTTAACCAGTCGCCAAATCTGCCCTGGCCGATGCTTTCCGGCATCCAATTAATGGTATGGTTATTTTGAATCATTTCGTCCCTGACTGCCGTCATTTTTATAAACCATGTATCCCTTGCATAATAAATCAAAGGAGTGTCACATCTCCAGCAGAAAGGATAACTGTGTTCATAATTTAATACTTTAAACAGCAATCCTTTATTATATAGCATCTTCATAATAGTTTCATCGGCATTCTTGCAGAACATACCTGCCAGATCCGTTGCTTCCGGTTTGAACTCACCTTTGCCGTCTACCAGCTGAACAAAAGGTAAATCATAATTTCTTCCCACTCTGGAGTCATCTTCACCGAAAGCAGGAGCAATATGAACAACTCCCGTACCGTCAGTCAACGTTACATAATGGTCACAGGTTACGTAGTAAGCCTTCTTATCTGCCTTTGCATAATTAAACAGAGGTTCATATTCGGTATACTCCAGGTCCTTGCCGGTGAATGTTTCTTCTATTTCATAATCACCGTCTATAACTCCAAGAAGAGCCTGTGCCAGTATAAATTTCTGAGTTTTTACCGATGAAAGCTCGTCATGACTATGGGCTTCATCATGGCCGCATGAACATTTCTTTATTACATTGCCTTTTTCGTCAACAGAAACTTTGACTTTAACATAGGTTTCATCGGGATTGACACATAAAGCCACGTTGGAGGGCAAAGTCCAGGGTGTTGTAGTCCAAGCAAGAATATATTCATCTTCTTTACCTTTTATCTTAAATTTAGCGATAACGGATTTTTCCTTTACATCCTTGTAACCCTGGGCTACCTCATGGCTGGACAAGGGGGTACCGCATCTGGGGCAATAAGGTACAACCTTATGTCCCTTATATAACAACCCTTTATCCCATATCTGCTTTAAGGACCACCATACGGATTCTATATAGTTATTATCATAGGTAACATACGGGTTATCCATATCAACCCAATATCCGACGATGCCGGAGAATTCTTCCCACATGCCTTTATATTTCCATACGCTTTCTTTACACTTTTGAATAAACGGCTCCAGCCCGTAATTTTCAATTTGTTCTTTCCCGTTTATTCCTAAGATTTTTTCTACCTCCAGCTCAACCGGAAGTCCGTGGGTATCCCATCCGGCCTTACGAAGAACATTATATCCTTTCATTGTACGGTATCTGGGAATAATGTCTTTTACTACTCTAGTAAGTACATGGCCGATATGGGGAGTGCCGTTGGCAGTCGGAGGTCCATCATAAAACGTGAAGCTTTTCTTTCCTTTTCCTGCTTCAATACTTTTTTCAAAAATTTTGTTCTCTTTCCAGAACTCTAATACCTTTCTTTCTCTATCGACAAAATTTAAGTCTGTCGACACTTTGTCGTACATGTCAATCCTCCTTTTATTAATCATAACCTTTTTTGAAAATAACAAATTGAAAAATTATAAGTTGTTAAGCAATCAACCATACACCTTTTACTAAAAAAGCTCCCATCCGAAAAAGGATGAGAGCTAACGCTTTCATTTAACCACCCGTTTCGTATACACTGCCCATAAAAGGCATTCATACACTATCCATATAACGGTGGACACCGGCTTGACTTACTTAATAAATCCATAGTAATTTAATTCCTTTGGGATTTATTGTTGGGTCTTGCAACTAGGGAGTGATCTTCAGTCATCCGCTACTCATACCGGGCTTCCACTGTCCCCGGCTCGCTGTAATTTTTACTGAATGCTTACTCTCTCCGTCATCGTCTTTATCATATTAATTTTCAATTATAATAGTATAAAGATTGCGGAAAGTCAAGTATTTATTAATTTACGATAGCGTAACTTTACTGTAGGAAATAGATAGGCAGAGATCACCAAAGATGT
>CAZIHC010000111.1:0-7527 GCA_964538605.1 uncultured Herbinix sp.
ACGTACCATATTAATTCCCAGATGTTTTATGATAATTTCCTGCCATACGCAAAGAACGGCGATGAAGTAATATATATCTGTTTTTCTACCGGAATTGCCGGAACATATAATGCGGCAAACATAGCCAAAGCGGAGATTTTGGAAGAATATCCTGATTTTGATCTTACTATTATAGATTCCAAATGTGCATCTATGGGTTTTGGACTGGCAACATATTATGCCCTTAAGATGCAAAAAGCCGGTGCAAGCAAAGAAGAAATTATTGAGGCTATTAATTGATACTGCGACCACATGGAGCATATTTTTACGGTTAAGACTCTGGAATATCTCCTTAAAGGAGGACGGATAAGCAAAACTTCTGCATTTGCAGGAAGTCTTTTGGATATAAAACCGATTATTCAGGTCAATGAATCGGGAGCTTTGGAACCTATAGAAAAGATAAGGGGAAGGCAAAAATCCTTAAAGAGACTGGTTGAAATAGTCGGAGAAAGAGGCAAGGACTTATCCGATCAGGTTATAGGCATTGTGCACGGAGACGATGCCGAAACAATGGAAGTGGTTAAGCAAATGCTGAAAGATACATACGGATGCCGGCACTTTATAGATAATTATGTGGGCTGCGCCATAGGAGCCCATACCGGTCCCGGTATTATAGGTATTGTATTTCTTGATGAAGAATCGCCGTATAAGCGTTACACAAATTAATACTTTAAGATTAATATAAACATATATTAATAACATTAAAACAACGTTCTATAAGTAATCGGAAGATTGCTTACAGAACGTTGTTCTAAGAAGGTGCTATGTAGATAAGGTTAGGGTGTGGCCTTGGCTTTTTCGAGTACAACCTTAATTGCTTCAATCAGGAGGGTTTGAGTATATTTGCTGTCATCCTTAAGCTGCAGCTGTTCAATCGGAACCCCGTTGCTTAACTGTGCGGAAATCTCTTCTAAAGCAGGCTCAACCAACGGATACATAGTAGTTATTGTTTCATCAATATTTACAATGCGTACCGATTTAATATGATCTTCATCCAAAATCACTTCAAGATTAATTACCGTGTCGCTAAGCGGAATAGAGGTGGTCCATACTCCGGCTTTATATAGTTTAGTGTCAGTAGCGACATCTTCCTTATCCTTTCCGCTGAACATAAAGATTAGAAGAAGTATTAAAAGGATTCCTAATGCAGCAAATATTACCGTATATATTATTTCCTTTAACTGTATAACAACTATTTTAGTCTTTGCCATTTTCATCCTCCGGAGCATAAAGCTCTTTGTCTTAATCTTAATATATATTATTATTTAGGGAATTAATTTATTCCGATAATGTTGCGCATTACGCAACAATTTAAAGTTATAAAATGATTCCGGTAAGGTGGTATCAAAGGATACCGGTTTAAAAAATTAACCTGACTAATATAAAAAATATTTTGTCCGATAACATGAAATGAAGAATAAAAAGCTTCATTAACTCTGAAACGGAGGATTAATATGTCCTTGCAGCTTTATCTTGGAAGTTCCGGTTCCGGAAAGTCATATCAGATGTATCACAGAATCATTGAAGAATCGCTGAAAAACCCCGACACCAATTACCTCATTATAGTGCCTGAGCAGTTTACATTGCAGACACAGAAAGACATAGTAACCATGCATCCCAACCACGGGGTTATGAATGTGGATATTTTATCGTTTATGCGCTTTGCCTACCGTATTTTTGACGAGGTAGGGGGAAACGATTACCCCATACTTGAAGATACGGGAAAAAGCATGGTTATCCGTAAGGTTGTGGAAGAAAAGAAGAAAGACCTTATTTTGTTCGGAGCGGGAGTAAAAAAATCCGGTTTTGTAAATGAGCTTAAGTCTTTGCTGTCCGAATTTTATCAATATAATATCAGGCCTGACGATTTTGACAAAATGCTTGGGATTGCCGAAAAAAAGCCTGTACTTAGAGCTAAACTTAAAGATATAAGAACCATATATGAGGGCTTTGCCGAATTTATGAGGGAACGTTACATAACAGCAGAAGAAATTTTGGTTGTGCTGGGTAAAGTTATAGAAAAATCCAAGTGGCTAAAAAACAGTGTGGTATGCCTTGACGGTTTTACCGGATTTACCCCCTGTCAGAATGAAATTCTTGCAAAAATTATGAGGTTGGCAAAAAAGGTTATTGTTACCGTTACTATAGATCCCAGAGAGCCTATCGGAGACGAAAATGCGGAATATCGTCTTTTTGGCTTAAGTCAGAAAACTATAAGAAAACTCTATAAAATAGCAGAGGAGACTGATACCTTAATTGAAGAACCGGTTTACGTTCAGGGGAAAGGCTATAAAGCACCCTACCGATTTCGTAATTCACCGGCTCTGGCTTTCCTGGAACATAACCTGTTCAGATATCCTTACGGGGTTTATAAAGAAAAGCAGGATGAGATAAGTATCCATTCGACTAAAAATCCGGAAACTGAAATTGCTTTTGTTGTAAGGGAAATCAAACGCCTTGTAAGGGAAGAAGGGTACAGATATTCGGATATTGCGGTAGTTACCGGAGATATCGAAAGGTACGGACGTCTTGCAAAATATTATTTTTCCAGGGAAGATATACCTTGCTTTATAGATTATAAGAAAGAAATACTGGGAAATCCGTTTGTCGTATTTCTTCGCTGCGCAACCCTCATAGCAGAGGAAGATTACAGTTATGAAAGCGTATTCGGATATTTAAGAAGCGGTTTAAGCGACATTACTCAGGACGAAACGGATTTACTGGAAGACTATGTCCTTGCTATGGGAATACGGGGGGCAAAACGTTACCTGGAACCTTTTACAAGAACTTTCGGCAGGAAAAAGGCCGTTGATTTGGATGTAATTAATGCAATACGGCAGAAATTAATAGATGAGGTTCACCCTTTATATGAGGTACTCAAAGATAAGGATAAGACTGTAAGGGACTATACTAAAGCATTGTATGAATTGGGTGTGCGCCTTAATATCAGCGAAAAGCTGAGTAAACTTTGTGATGATTTCAAAAACCTTAATCTTCCTCTTTTGGCTAAGGAATATGAACAGGTTTACCGTATCGTTATGGACCTGTATGACCAGATTGTCCTGCTTTTGGGAAATGAACACTTAAGCCTGAAGGAATACAATGATATTTTGGATTCCGGTTTTGCGGAAGCAAAAGTTGGCCTAATTCCTCCGGGAATGGATGAGGTTGTAATAGGTGATACGGAAAGAACCAGGCTAAAGGATATCAGGGCCTTGTTTTTTGTCGGAGTCAATGAAGGTATTGTTCCAAAGGTTATCGGAAGCGGAGGAATCTTATCCGACTTAGAGAGGGAACTTCTTACGGAGAACGGAATCGAACTGGCTCCCACCAAAAGGCAGCAGGCATTTACCGGGCAATTTTATATATACTTAAATGTCACAAAACCCAAGGATAAACTTTATATAACATTTCACAGGGTTAATGAAGAAGGAAAGACCGTAGCGCCGTCTTATTTAATCGGCAAGCTTAAATCTTATTTTAGTGAACTTACCATAAAAAACGAAGATAAGAAGGATAAAGATCTTGAGCATATCCTGGAGGACGGCGGAATCGCTTATCTTGCGGAAGGATTAAGAGAAAACAGGATATCCGACCTGTTTACGGAAATTTACCTGTATTATAAAAACGATACCGAAAGAAGCCGTATATTGGAAAAGTTGATATCCGGTGCCTTTTATTCAAACAGGGAGAAAGGAATATCAAGACAAGCCGCTTATCTGCTTTATGGGGAAAATCTAAGCGGAAGCGTAACCAGACTTGAGCGTTACGCCGGCTGTGCCTTCGCTCATTTTATGGCTTACGGCTTGTCTTTGGAGGAACGTAAAGAGTATAAACTGGCGGTACCGGACATAGGAAATATTTTTCACAATGCCATCGATGAATTTTCAAAAATGCTCAGTACCAGCGAATATAACTGGCATACCATACCGGATGAAATCCGGGATAATTGGGCAGTTTTAGCGGTAAAAAAAGCGGTTGAAGACTTTGAGGACGGTTTCCTAAAAAGCAGTAAAAGAAACGAATATCTGATAAAGAGGATTGAAAGGATTACACTCAGAACCCTTTGGGCTTTATGCAATCAGATACGCCAGGGAATGTTTGAGCCTATAGGCTATGAGATGCATTTTAACTATTTGCCCGATAAGGATTTGCTGCTTAAAGGAAGAATTGACAGGCTTGATATCTATGAGGCTGAAGATAAGGTATATGTCCGGGTTATAGATTATAAGTCCGGTGCAACGGTATTTGATTTCCACAGCATATATTACGGTCTTCAGCAGCAGCTTGCCATATATCTTTCTGCCGCTCTTGACTTTTTAAGCAAGAAATATAATAACAAGGAAATTATACCCGCGGGTATATTCTACTATCACATAGACGATCCCATAGTGGCAAAAACAGAACAAGCCGCAGAGGAAATATATAAAAGCCTTAAGATGAACGGGCTTGTAAATGAAGACAAAGAAATAATCGGCCTGATGGATTTAAAATTAATGGGCCCCGACGGAAATTTAAGGGCATCGGTTAAATCCGACATTATTCCTGTAGAAACCAATAAAGAAGGCGAACTTACCAAACGGTCATCGGCGGCAAATAATAAGCAGCTTAAAGCCCTTCTTAGGTTTGTAAACAACAAGCTTATTGAGGATAAAAACCGGATTTTGGAGGGAGATGCAAGGCTTAACCCTTACAGGATGGGAGAGATGACTGCCTGTGACTACTGCGAATATAAAAACGCCTGTGGTTTTGACCCGAGGTTGCCGGGATTTTTCTTTCGCAATCTGGCTAAGAAGCCGACAGACGAGTTAAAGCAGGAAATATGGGGAGACGAGGAGGATACTTATGGGCTGGACCAAAGCACAACAGAAGGTAATTGATACAAGAAATAAAAACTTGCTGGTTTCGGCTGCGGCAGGTTCGGGAAAAACCGCAGTACTGGTTGAACGGATAATTAAAATGATATCCGAGGGTGAAAACCCTATAGATATAGACCGGCTTTTGGTGGTTACCTTTACCAATGCAGCGGCAACACAGATGAAAGAAAGAATAGGCAAAGCCCTGGACCAGAAGCTAATTATGGAGCCGGGCAATGCCCATTTGCAAAAACAGGTATCCCTACTGCAGAGCGCCCATATAACTACAATTCACAGCTTTTGCCTGAATGTTATACGAAACTATTTTCATCATATAGACTTGGACCCATCGTTTAAAATAGCCGACGAATCCGAAATTACTCTTATGAAGTCCGATATTGTGGCAGAGGTACTGGAAAAATGGTATGAAGAAGGAAGCGAGGACTTCTTAAGACTTATAGAAAGTTATTCCCGTTCAAAATCGGACGACCCAATAGAAGACCTAATACTTTCTTTATATGATTTTGCCATGAGCAACCCATGGCCCAAAACCTGGCTTAAAGGAGTTCAGGAATCCTTTAAATTTGAAACCATAGAGGATATGGCTAATACCAGATGGATGAAGGAATTGCTAAACTACATATTATCGGTATTAAAAGATCTGTTAAATAAGATTGAAAAAGCCATAGAAATATGCAATGAACCTGACGGGCCCCAGGCCTACCTTCCGGCCCTTCTAAGCGACAGGTCCATGCTTTTGGAATTTTTAAAGAAGGATACATATGAGGGGTATTGTAATGCATTTTCGGAAATTTCCTTTGCCCGCTTATCGTCAAAAAAGCAGGAAAACGTACCTGAAGATAAGAAAAATAAAGTAAAAGATTTAAGAGAAGAAGTAAAAAAGGGAATAAAGGATATTACAAACCAATTTTTCTTTCAGCCTGCAGAAGAGATGTTTAATGACCTTAAAGCAGTGGGCAGCATAATGGATGTTTTGTCAAGGCTGACCCTGGACTTTATGGAGGCTTTTGCTGCCAAAAAGGAAGATAAAAATCTGGTGGATTTTAATGACCTTGAACACTTTGCCCTTAAAATACTGGTAGAGGAAAAAGACGGCGAGATTATTCCAAGCAAAGCTGCTTTGGAGCTTAGTGAGCAGTTCGAAGAAATCCTTATAGATGAGTACCAGGACAGCAATCTGGTGCAGGAAACAATTTTAAAAAGCATATCAAGGGAAAACAAGGGGCTTTATAACCGTTTTATGGTGGGAGACGTAAAGCAAAGCATTTATAAGTTCCGCCTGGCCATGCCGGAACTTTTCCTCGAAAAATATAAAACTTATGGCATCTGGGATACTGATGAGGACGGAAACGTAAACCTTACCCAAAGAATTGACCTGGATAAGAACTTCAGAAGCAGAAAAGTGGTTCTTGATTTTGTAAATGATATCTTTGAGCAAATCATGATCGAATCGGTAGGCGGGATAGTTTATGACAATTCGGCTTCATTGAAGTATGGAGAATTGTTTGAAGAGCAGGTACCGGAAAATGAGGCCGGAAAGTTATCAAATGAAGTAAAAGAAAGAATAGCAAAAGATGTAGAGCTTATCCTTGTAACCGAAGAAGAGCTTGACACTGCAGGCGAAAATACCGGGAACGGTTCTTTTAATGGAAGTTCTTCGGACAAAGAAAATGCAAATTTAATTGACCTGCCTGATGAAGACAAAGAAGAAATCCAATATACAAAAAAAGAGCTGGAAGCAAGGGCGGTGGCAAAAAAAATTAAGGAAATCATAAATCCTGAATACGGTCTGCTTCTTATAGATAAAGACAAGGAAGGCAAGGTAATACACCGTCCTGCAAGGCTTGGGGATATAGTTATCCTGCTTCGGACCATGGCCGGATGGTCGGAAGTGTTTGTAAATACCCTGATTCAGGAAGGCATACCTGCCTATGCGGATACGGGCACCGGATATTTTCAGACTACGGAAATCATGACCCTCCTTAATATGCTGAGGATAATTGATAATCCCAGGCAGGATATACCGTTTGCGGGAGTTTTATATTCCCCGATAGTCGGGCTTACTTCCGATGAGCTGGCCCAGGTAAGACTGATGGACAGAAAGACGACTATGTACGGGGCTTCCCTGGCTTATGCACAGGATGGAAGCAGTGAGGAATTAAAGAATAAGTTAAAAAGTTTTCTGGATATGCTCCATAAACTTAGGGACAAGGCAAAATATACCCCCATTCATGAGCTTATCCAGGAGATACTGGATATGACAGGTTATGCATATTACGTCATGGCCATGCCCGGCGGGGACCGAAGGAAAGCCAATATAGACATGCTTATTTCCCATGCTGTCAGATTTGAAAAGAGCTCTTACAGCGGCTTGTTCCATTTTGTCCGCTATATAGAAAAGCTTCATAAATACGAAGTGGATTTCGGAGAAGCCTCGGTATCCGGAGAAAACGATGATGCCGTAAGAATTATGAGTATACACAAAAGCAAAGGATTGGAGTTTCCTGTTGTCTTTGTAAGCGGTTTAAGCAAACAGTTTAATATGCAGGATCAGAGAAAGAGCATTCTTATGCATGTAGATTATGGGATAGGGCCGGACTATATTGACCTG
>CAZIHC010000112.1:0-7477 GCA_964538605.1 uncultured Herbinix sp.
CATACTAACTTATTTTGGCCGTTTTGTCTGTCTTAATTTCTGGTATCATTATATTCAAGGATAGAGGAATTAAATGAAAAACTGGAAGAGAATAACAAGCCGCTATTATCAAGGGTTTGAGAGGTGTTGGTCAAAGGAGTTTATTTGAAAAGGGAAATGAGTTTGTTTGAGGTGCATATTTGCCTACATATGTAATATAAATAAATCTAACGGATACTATGTCTTTTTACTTTATTAAATATTTAAAAAGATTTTTAAGCTCTTTGTCCATAAATGGGCAAAGGGCTTTTTTAGCAAGCCTAACTTTAGACTTTAGAAGCTAAATTGATATCATGTTATAAAGTCATCTTTATATCTCACAAAATTATTTCATATTTTTTTTACTAAAAGGTTTATTAATCATTAAATATGAGGATAAAATTAAACAAACAAAATATTACAAAATATAACAATATTTGATTGACACATGAAAAAAAATGTAATAAAATTAATTTGATAATATGCATATTATCAATTTTCAAAGAAAGGGGAGAAGGATATGAAAATAAAAAAGCTGATTGTAAGTTTGCTGCTCTTTTCAATGGTATTTGGACTTGGTAATGTTCAGGTTCATGCAGCAACCCAATCAAGTGATGCATTCAATACAGAATCTGTTGCAAAAAAATGGAGTGAAATAAACAAAAAATTAGTAGTTAGGTCGGATGCAAAAGATAAAGCTGTAACTCGCAACAGCGCCCTTACTGCATCTGTATCTTTAAGCGGGAATACCTCAGGAGGAGGCTCATCATCACAATCTACAGGTACATATCCTACCAGAAAAGGTGTTATCCTGGTTACAGCCGATAAGTTCAAAGGTATTTTGCCTTTAGGCCATGCCGCTATAATATATTCCGCATCCTATGTTGTAGAAGCGTTATCAGATGGCGTTGTACTTGGTAAAAATAATTGGAATACCACAAGAGAAACCTGTTATGGGGTAACGGTTAGCAGCACTACCGCCACTCAGGATGCTCAGGCTGCGGATTACTGTTATAATCAGTTAAACAAGCCCTATAACTATAATTATTTTAACATGGGAACCAGAGAGAAATTCTATTGCTCGCACCTGGTTTGGGCTGCATTTAAAGATTTATTCGGTATAGATTTAAATACGTCTTTTGCTGATATCGTAATAGGAAATACTGTTATATCGCAAGCTATTCATCCGCTTGAACTTGTTGATACCAGTCTGACATATACTATTTATGTAAAATAATAAAGCAAAAAAGCTATACCCAATACTAAATTGGGTATAGCTTAAGAAAGCAGGCAAATATGAATATGAAGGCAACTAATATATTGGGCGGATTAATATTAGTAACTGTATTAATTTCATTTGCATTGATTATATCCGGATGCAAAAAATTCCCCCAAGAGTATGATTTTGCAGTTATTGATACGACAGGTTATGCAAATAAAAGCTACATATATTATTACGACAATTCTGGGAAAAAACTTTATGAAAAATATATAAGCATGGGATATATGGGGGATACTTTCAGTTTTCCTCAGGTATATAAGGATAAAATATATGTTACCCCTTGGGGAACTGATTTAGAAAGAGAGTTATCTGTTGTCTTAGAAATAGACATAGAAAGCGGAAGATATAAAACTTATGATACAACTTTACACAGTATTAACAGCATGGCTGTTACGGAAAAGTACATATTTACGGTAAATACTATTAACGCTGTGACAAAATTGGCTAGAACCGATAAAGAAACAGAAGAAACCGATATTAAAGAATGGCCGGATTATGTAATCGGGAAAATAGCTGTTTTTGATAATATCCTTTATGCGTTTGGCTGTGCTTTTGAAGATATGAGATCGGAATTAATCGAAATTGACGTTGAAACCTTTGAAGTAATAAACACTTATGATATCAGCAAATTCGGCGACAGTCCAGCCGATTTTGCTTTGCTTGACGACGGCAAGCTGTATTTTACTCTGCCGTATAAAAATAATGAACCAAACGACAGTCTAACGGTTTATGATTTAAATAACAAAGAATTTAAGAAAATAAAAATGCCAGGCACATCTCCCAGCCAATTGCTAAAATACCGAAACTATTTGATTATTTCCCATGTTGATCATGTTTTAAATGAGGGCAGCTCTATAAGTATTTATGATATAGAAACAGGCAAGTTAAAACATTATCAGCTAAAGAATACGCCCAGACAAATCGGCATAAAGGATAATTATTTGTATTCATTGGATATTACAGAACGGAACGTATGTATATATAAATTGGATGGCAATAATATAGAGTTTATTGATCAAATATTTATTGAAAAAAGAAAGGCAAAAGAATTTTATTTTCTGTCCGGATTTTTCTTAAAGTAATACTATATCCGTGCAATTTATTCGATTCTGTGGCTTCCTATGATAAAAAATCATAGGAAGCCTATTAAAGTGCAAAAATAATAACCTTTCAGGCCATTTATGAAGCTAAGACTAAAGTCAATAATATAAATACAATATTGGTGGCTAAAAATAGGTGCTATTATTTGAGATATGGTGTAAAATATAGGATTAGAATAATCGGTATATTTAAAATCAGTAATCACAGATATACAGGAGAATGATTATATGGATACGAAAAAATGGGTTTTAGAATGTCTGCCGGATGAAATAAGAAGAGAAATTGAAAAATGTGCATGGGAACAGAATACGGTAGGAATGTCGGGGGCATATACATATAGGCTGACAGATGCAAAAAAGCAAAACCGATATCTTAAAATAATGCCAAAAGTGCTTAATAATAGCCTTAAAAGGGAAACAGAAATAATGAAATGGCTGGAAGGAAAGCTTCCGGTCCCGAAAGTTTTATTATTTATAAATGATCAGGAATATGAATATCTCTTAATGACAGAAGTTGAGGGGGCTTTTGCCTGCGATCCTTCTTTTAACAGTGATATGCCAAGGCTTGTGAGATTATTAGCCGAAGGCTTAAGGATGATACACAGCATAGATATAAAAGAATGCCCTTTTGACAGCAGATTGGAGATTAAGCTAAAGGAGGCCGAATACAGAGTGAAAAACGGGCTTGTTGATGAAGATAATTTTGACCATATCAGACAGGGAATGAAAGATGTGGAAGTGCTTGAGGAGTTATATAAGTTAAAGCCTGCCGATGAAGATCTGGTTTTCACTCACGGTGATTATTGCTTACCCAATATTTTCATAAATAACGGAAAGCTTAGCGGATTTATTGATTGGGGCAGAGGAGGAGTTGCAGACAGGTATCAGGATCTTGCCCTGGCCGCCAGAAGCTTGGAACATAATTTTGACGCTAAGTGGGTACCTCTTCTTTTTAAGGAATATGGAATTGAAAATATAGATTATTCTAAGGTTGAATATTACAAATTGCTGGATGAACTATTTTAGGACGGGGTCGGGTGGTATATATGAATGTTGATATAAGAGGATACGAGAAAAAAGATATTTTGGATGCTATAGCCATATGGAATGAAGTTGTCGAAGAAGGCGTGGCTTTTCCGCAGACGGAGGTGCTTACGGAAAGCAGCGGAGATGAATTTTTTAGTGAGCAGACATTTACAGGAATTGCTTTTGATATGGATAGCGGTAGGATTGTCGGATTATATATACTTCATCCAAACAATGTGGGACGCTGCGGACATATCTGCAATACCAGCTATGCAGTTAAAAAAGAATTTCGCGGTAAAGGAATCGGCAAAAAGCTTGTGATTCATTCCATGGAAAAGGCGAAAGAGCAGGGGTTTAGGATATTGCAGTTTAATGCAGTGGTAAGATCTAATGAAAGGGCTTTGCGCCTTTACGAAAAACTGGGTTTTGTTAAATTGGGCATAATACCGGGCGGATTTTTAATGAAGGACGGTACATACGAGGATATTATACCGCATTATCGGATATTATAAAAAATCGTTTTATTTAAATATGAGATTTCCATAGCTTGATTAGCTTTATTATGTTTTTAGAAAAATGGGAAATGTATAATTTATTTAACTTTTAGAAGAATGAGGAGATTTAAAAACTGATGAAATATAAATCGGAAACAAGACAGGTTGAATGCGGACAAAACTTACTGACATATACACTTACAAGGAAACCGGTAAAGAATATCAATATCCGCATAAAACCGGACAGCAGAATACTGGTATCGGCCAATAAAAGAGTACCGTTAACATATATAGAAAACCTTATAAGAGAAAAGCAAGAATACATTTCCGGTGTTTTAAAGAGATTTGAAGAAAGGCAAAAACAAGTCCTACCGCCGCTGCCGGCAAAATATAAAGACGGAGATAAAATAAGGTTTTTGGGTGAATACCGAATTATAAAAGTTATAGAAGGGAGTCCGGAAACTGTATTTTTGGACGGCCAAGAAATATATATTAGGGTAAAGAACAAAGACGATGAGAAGCGCAAGGAAGGCTTGGTTAACAAATGGCTAAAGGAGCAACAGGAAAATATTTTTACACAGATATGTACGGAAACACACAGGATGTTTGAAAAATACGGAGTTAAGTATCCTGTAATTAAAATAAGAAAAATGAAATCAAGATGGGGCTCATGTCAGTGGCAAAAGGGTATTATAACATTAAACAGCCGACTGATTGAAACTCCAAGAATATGTATAGAATATGTTGTACTGCATGAATTTGCCCACTTTATACATCCGAATCATTCAAAGAAGTTTTATGAATTAGTGGAATCACTGATGCCTGATTATAAAGTTAGAAAAAAAGAATTAGAAAAATAAAATAAAAAAGCAATAAATGATAACGTAAAAAACCTACGGATCAAAGAAACCGTAGGTTTTTTAGTCTCTTAAAGCCTGATAATCCATTCAAAAACAAAAGACAGATACTAGTAGTTTAAATATATTACAGGTGTACTTATGCCTTACATGCTGTCCGGACAAATAATTTACTTGTGACTGTCTAAAACAAAGCTTTTATCTAATCTAGAGCTTTGCAAGTTATGCATGTTAACAATTTACATAAATTATCCCAAATTTTATTAAAATACCTCTTGACAAATGGCAAAACTCATACTAATATAATAACAGTAATAATTACTATTATTAATATATTACATAAATAAAATAATTGTAGGAGGTATAGAACATGTCATTAGTAGGAACACAAGTAAAGCCTTTCAAGGCACAAGCATACCATAACGGTAAATTTATTGAAGTAACAGAAGAAAGCTTCAAGGGACATTGGAGTGTTGTTTGCTTCTATCCTGCAGACTTCACATTCGTATGCCCTACAGAGCTTGAAGATCTTCAAAATATTTATCCGACCTTAAAGAGCATGGGTGTTGAAGTTTATTCTGTATCTACGGATACCCATTTCACTCATAAGGCATGGCACGATACTTCAGAAACAATCAAAAAGATTGAATATATAATGATCGGCGATCCTTCTCATGTAATTTGCCGTAACTTTGACGTGCTGATTGAAGAAGCAGGTCAGGCAGACCGTGGAACATTTATTATCGATCCGGACGGTGTGATTCAGTCTATAGAAATTAACGCCGGCAATATCGGTAGAGATGCTGACGTTTTAATTAATAAGATTAAAGCAGCTCAATATGTAAGAAATCATCCGGATGAAGTATGTCCCGCAAAATGGAAAGAGGGTTCGGCAACATTAAAGCCCAGCTTGGATCTTGTAGGTAAAATCTAAGGAGAGAGCTTATGATACTTGATACAGAAATCAGAAACCATCTGGCAGAATATCTAAAGTTATTAGAAGGCGAAGTACTGATTAAAGTAAGTGCGGGAGCCGATTCTGTATCAAAGGATGTTTTATCTTTAGTTGAGGAACTTAAAGCTTTGTCTCCTAAAATTAAATCCGAAGAGGTTAAGCTTCCTCGTACACCAAGTTTTAGTATAAATCGTATTGATCAGGACATGGGGATCACCTTTGCGGGTGTTCCCCTTGGTCATGAGTTCACTTCATTGGTTCTGGCCCTTTTGCAGGTCAGCGGAAGACCTCCCAAGGTGGACGATAATATAGTACGCCAGATAAAAAACATAGATGCCAAACTTAACTTTGAAACTTATGTAAGTTTAAGCTGCCAGAACTGCCCTGAGGTGGTTCAGGCTTTAAATATTATGAGCGTACTCAACCCGAACATAACCCATACCATGATTGACGGCGCAGCATTTCGGGATGAAGTAGAAAGCAAAGAGATTATGGCTGTTCCGGCCATATATCTTAATGGAGAATTCTTCGGAAGCGGACGCATGACTATAGAAAAGATTTTATCTAAACTTGATGTAGAAGTTGCGGATAAATCGCAATTTGAGAATAAAGATCCTTTTGATGTTCTGGTTATCGGCGCAGGTCCCGCAGGTGCCGCAGCGGCTGTATATGCTGCCAGAAAAGGAATAAGAACAGGAGTTGTTGCTGAACGTTTCGGCGGACAGGTAAATGATACAATGGGCATCGAAAACTTGATAAGCGTAAAATACACCGAAGGACCTAAACTGGCTTCTGCCTTGGAAGAGCATATAAGAGAATATAACGTGGATATCATATACCCTCACAGGGTTAAGCATATAGATAAAAAAGACATGATAGAGGTAGAGCTGGAAAACGGTGCTGTTCTAAAGAGTAAAACCGTAATTATAGCTACCGGAGCCCGCTGGAGAAATGTAAATGTCCCGGGTGAAGCCGAATTTAAGAACAAGGGAGTGGCTTACTGCCCTCATTGTGACGGGCCATTATTTAAAGACAAACGGGTGGCTGTAATCGGCGGCGGAAATTCCAGTATAGAAGCAGCTATTGATCTTGCCGGAATAGCAAGCCATGTAACGGTACTGGAGTTTATGCCGGAACTTAAGGCAGACCAGGTATTGCAAAAACGCTTGTACGAGTTGCCCAATGTAACGGTTCTTAAAAATGTCCAGACCAAAGAAATAACCGGCGACAAAAAGGTTAACGGCATAACTTATATTGAACGGGATACCGGTACAGAAAAACACATCGAGCTTGAAGGAGTATTTGTCCAGATAGGACTTGTACCGAATACCGAATGGCTTGGAGATTTTGTGGAACGCAACAGAATGGGAGAAATTGTGGTAGACAGTCACAATGCCACCAATGTACCCGGTGTTTATGCAGCAGGTGACTGCACAAACAGTATACACAAGCAAATAATTATATCTATGGGTTCAGGCGCCAACGCTGCTTTAAGCGCTTTCGAGTATCTGATAAGAAATAATTAACGAAGAGTTTAATACCGCATATGATATTAAGAGGATACCGCAAATAAGAGAAAAGATTTTTGCGGCATCCTCTTTTTATTATATGTTTTTTCATTTTATATTTATTGCATTTATAATCTTAAGAGTATATAAATAATTGCATTAAGCAGGTATTCATGCAATGTGATAGTGTCAAGAAGTTTGTGTAAACTACTTCTTGTATGTATAAGTTAGTTTTCA
>CAZIHC010000113.1:0-7448 GCA_964538605.1 uncultured Herbinix sp.
ACGCTGTTATTACATTAAAAAACAATTATATAATAAATTCTTTAAAATATATGAGCAAATATTCATATATATATTGACATTTACAAAATTTATGCATATAATATAAACAAACATATGAGCAAACATTCATATATTCTATGCCTTATTCATATATTAAAAACAGAATAAAGTATATATAGTATAAAAGACAGTACATAAGATTAATACAAAGAGGAAGACTAACGATAGATTAATAAACAGGATAGATCAATAAACAGTAAAGAAACGGGGGTAAGGCAATGACCCAGAAAAATCCTACGGAAGACAGATGCTACTGTGAGGTTATACATGAAGAAGTTGTAAACAGGGTACGCGAAAAAATGCCCAAAGAAGAAACTCTTTATGATTTGGCGGAATTGTTTAAAATGTTTGGTGATTCTACAAGGATCAGAATTTTATGGGCTTTAGATGAAGCTGAGATGTGTGTCTGCGACATAGCTGCTTTGCTTAACATGACCCAATCGGCTATTTCCCATCAGCTAAGAATTTTAAAACAGGCAAAACTTGTAAGGAACCGTAAAGAGGGCAAGGTTGTATATTACTCATTAGATGACGAACATGTAAGGTTAATTTTTGATCAAGGTTTGGCTCATATAAGCGAAGAGAGATAATGATTATCAAAAATAGCAATTAAAATATTTATACTTGTGTGGATATATTCTTATATTGTAACACATGAATAATTGCTCAAGTGTTCATTATATAATAAATAATCAAGAAAATAAAACCTTAAATTCTTGTCTTTAGGCTTTATTATAAAATATAATATTCGGATTTTGGAGGATGAGTTATATGAAAAAGAAATATATTATTGAAGGTCTTTGCTGTGCAAATTGTGCCTCAAAGATCGAAACAGCAATTAATAAATTAAGCGGTGTAAAAGAAGCAACTGTAAATTTCATGACGCAGAAGTTAATTATTGACGGGGACGATGAACTTATGCCGGAAATTATTAAGGAGGCTGAAAAAATTGTTACTAAAATAGAGCCGGGCGCAAGACTGAAGAATGCATAGGGGATGAAATTTATGAAAAAGCGTATTTTGCGAATACTCTTTGGTGCACTGATATTGGTTTCGGCAATTATAACGGAAAGGTACTTTAGACAAATCGGTGTAATCTTATATTTAGTAAGCTACTTTCTTATAGGCGGAGATATATTATTTAACGCTGTAAGAAACATACTAAGAGGCAGTGTGTTTGATGAGAACTTTCTTATGGCACTGGCAACGGTAGGGGCTATGTTTATAAGTGAATATACCGAAGGTATTGCGGTTATGCTTTTATACCAGATCGGTGAAATGTTTCAGGACTATGCAGTTGATAAATCGAGAAAATCTATTGCGGATTTGATGAATATTCGGCCTGACCATGCCAATGTAAAAGTTGATGATACTCTGGTAAAAAAGGAACCCGATGAAGTAAAGGTTGGGGATATCATAGTGATTAAAGCCGGAGAGAGGGTTCCTCTGGATGCCATAGTGGTTGAAGGAACATCCCTTATGGACACATCTGCCTTAACCGGTGAATCCATACCCCGTGAAGTGGAGCCCGGTGATGAGATACTAAGCGGATGTATTAATGTAAACGGACTTATAACTGCCAGGGTTACAAGAGAATATGGTGAATCTACCGTAAGCAAGATTTTGGACCTGGTAGAAAATGCAAGCAACAAGAAATCCCGCTCGGAAAAGTTTATTACAAGGTTTGCAAGATATTATACGCCAACAGTTGTAATACTGGCGGTTTTATTGGCATTTGTTCCGCCTCTTATTATTAAAGATGCAACATTCGGTGATTGGATTTACAGGGCTCTTTCTTTTTTGGTTGTCTCATGTCCCTGTGCCCTGGTTATTTCTATTCCGTTAACATTTTTTAGCGGTATAGGCGGGGCATCCAAAAAAGGTATTCTGGTAAAAGGAAGTAATTATTTTGAAGCCTTGGCCAATACTGAGATTGTGGTTTTTGATAAAACAGGAACTCTTACAAAAGGCGTGTTCGGAGTTAAAGAAGTACATGCAAAAGAGGTATCCGAAGAAGAACTTATAAAATTGGCCGCTTATGCGGAAAGCTACTCCAATCATCCCATATCTCAATCTATTTTGAAAGCCTACGGAAAAGAAATTGATAAAAAAGCGATAACCGACGTGGAAGAAATATCAGGCCATGGCGTTATAGCAAGGGTAAACGGAAAAAAGATTGCAGCGGGTAATGCTAAGTTAATGAAAAAGTTAGGTATACCATATTTTGATGGAGAACTGGCCGGAACTGTAGTTCATGTGGCGGTGGATAATATTTATGCAGGATACATTTTGATTGCCGATGATATAAAGAGCGATTCTGCTCATGCAATTAAAGAGCTTAAGAATTCAAATATAAAGCAAATCATAATGTTAACCGGAGACAGCGTTAATGTGGGAGAAAACGTTGGAAAGGAACTGGGCTTAAGCAAAGTATATGCGGAGTTGTTACCGGCCGATAAGGTGGAAAAACTGGAAGAACTGCTTTCTCAAACATCCGGTAAAGGCAGGCTTGCATATGTCGGTGACGGAATAAACGATGCTCCCGTGCTTGCCAGAGCAGACGTGGGAATCGCCATGGGAGGACTGGGATCCGATGCTGCGATTGAAGCGGCCGATGTGGTCATAATGACCGACGAACCGTCAAAAGTTCCGTTGGCTATCAATATAGCTAAAAAGGTTTTGGGAATTTCCAATCAGAACATAGTGTTTGCTTTAGGCGTTAAAGTATTAATTCTATTGTTAAGTGCTTTGGGAGTTACAAATTTGTGGGTTGCCATATTTGGTGATGTGGGAGTAGCCATGCTCGCCATATTAAATTCTTTCAGGGCTATGATTATTAAAAATAAATAAGCTGCAAAAATTGATTCGGATATGTCCGGGTCAGTTTTTTTTAGGTATAAATATTTGTCGGCTAAAAAATATACATAATCTTGTTATTTATAATTATTAAAGTGGAGGTATTTATAATTTCGATATTTGAAAATAATAATTTTGCAAAAGCTATGGCCATACGCATTAATAAAATTAATATTAACACGGGAAATTTTAAGAAAAGTCTTTCATAAAAAACCATATTCGTATAAAATAAAGACAAAAAGTATTATATTTAATATTACCGGAGGAACCTACATATGAAAAGAAGGGACAAGGTAAATTACTATCTCGATTTGGCTGAAACTGTGGCTCAGAGAGGCACTTGCCTAAGAAGAAAATACGGAGCCGTTATTGTTAAGAACGATGAGGTAATATCTACGGGTTATGTGGGGGCACCAAGAGGAAGAAAAAACTGCTGTGATTTAGGGGAATGCATAAGAACAAAGCTTAATATTCCCAGAGGGGAACGCTACGAACTATGCAGGAGTGTTCACGCAGAAGCAAATGCCATAATAAGTGCCTCCAGGGATCAGATGATAGGAAGTTCTTTATACCTTACAGGTATCGAAACCGATACCGGCGAATATGTTAAGAATGCCACCTGTTGTTCGATGTGCAAGCGCCTTGTTATAAATGCGGGAATTAAAGAAGTCTATATAAGAGATACCAAGGATGACTTCCGGCTTATTGATGTTGCCGAGTGGGTTGAAAACGACGAATCTTTGGAAGGGATATTCGGTTATTAAAAATACGGGGACGGTAAACGATCATGGGATTTTTTGAGGGTCTTTTTATATCCAAAGAGGAAAGGGAAAAAAGAGATAGAGAATACTTAAAAAAAATATTTCCTTACGGGGAAAAACAAAAGCAAAAGGTACAGGATATACTTTATGCTTTTACAGACAAAAAACATAGGCCTGAAATTATGATGCATTATATTTTAATCAAAGAGGGAATGATAGATTCCGAATCAAAGGATTATGATTCGGTGGCGAAAAAGATAGAAAAAATGAAATTGGTTAAATTGACTTCCGAACAGAAAGCCTGCATACGCCTTTTGATTTTTATAGACCTGGAAATAGATGAAAACTTAAATTATCCTACTCCTGATGAATTAAAAGCAAAAGCTGCAAAAGAAGGGGGAAATAGTAATGGATGAAGGTAATATATTACTTGAGGGTGTGCAAAAGCTAAATGAGATTAAGGCAGATCTTACTGAGCTTTACAGATATAAGGACAAAAACGACGATCTGATTGTAGAACTTAAAAAAATAGAGAAGAATATTCAGAGTCTTAAGAAAGCGGCAGAAGACGAGGTACAGGCAACGGTTAAAAAACGCAGGTCTGAAATCGAAACGGCTTATGATAAGCAACTGGACAAAATAAAAGCCGATATGAAAAAAGTTAAGGATAAAAGGGATAAGAGAAAAGACAGAAAAATATCGGAAAGAATTGATGAAGAGACAGCTTCTTTACGTGAAGAAAATCGCAGGCTTAAATTGGAAGCAAAGTCTTTGTTCAAGCAAAAAAATGTTCCGGCTTTTTGCAACACCGGGCTTTACTATGCATTATATTTCCCAGGATGTTTCAGGGATTTTATAATCATTCTTATTAGCCTGGCACTGACTTTGTTTATAATTCCGTGCGGCATATACTATTATGTTCTTCCAGAAGAAAAAATTATATATCTTGCTGCCCTTTATATTGCTACCGTGCTTGTATTCGGCGGCTTATACCTGTTAATCGGAAACCGCACAAAGGATAAGCATGGGGATATAATCAGGCAGGGCAATAAGATTCGCCATGATATAATTAAGAACAATAAGAAAATAAACAATATAAAAAGGAATATAAAAAAGGATAAAGATGAAAGCACCTATGGGCTGGAAAATTTTGATGAAGAATTGGCAAGGCTTGATAAAGAAGCACAGGATCTTACCGAGCAAAAAAAAGAAGCACTGATGACATTCGAGAATTCTACTGTCCCGATTATCAGTGCCGAAATTAAAAAACAGTATGACGGAAAACTTTTGGCCCTAAAATCGGAATATGAAAAAATCAAGGCAGAGGTAAGTACGGCAGACGAAAAAATAAAGGCCTTAACCCTGAAATTAGCCCGCGAATATGAGCCATATATAGGTAAAGACCTTATAACATTTGATAATATTGATTCTTTAATTAGGATAATGGAAGCCGGAAATGCTTCCAATATATCGGAAGCAGTTCAATTTTACAGAAAAAATATTGGATGAGGAAGCTGGGTTTTTAAGTGGCTTAAGCAATAGTTAATAGCAAGACAAATCTGATCTGCCAGGGACATTACCACATTTAAACGGGTTGTCTGCAAAAGCATATGCTCCAGCATTCCGGAGAAATTTACTATTCCGGTGATAAATAAGTCCCCTACTTCAGGCAAATCTTTGTTGACGCCGGCTCCGGGTTTTAACGGCCCTTCACCCAGGGCGATATACCCGATATGCTCGGATTTGCCTAATGAGGCATCGATGGCAATGATAAATGCGTTATCATGTTTTTGATATATTGTTTCAATAGTTTCTTTCAGGTTTTTGGCATGAACCGGGTGTTCCAGAGTGCCGTAGATATGAAAATTCGGATGGTTCAGGTACTTGGACAGTTTATACCCGATTATAGGTCCAAGGCTGTCACCCGTGGCACGGTCAGATCCGATACACAAAAATATAATATTTTTATTATACAAGACATGTTTTTTTATCAGGGCTGACAGTGCCATTCCCAGTTCATATGCGGCATTCTGCTTTGATGAATCAAAATAAATTGTTCTTCTTTTATCTTTATAGAAAATACCCATAATACCTCCATAAATTTTGATGAAATTATTTTGACAGTATCCGGATAACGAAGGTTAGCTAAACTATTATTTAAATTCTTTATACATATATGCTTAGATTAAGTATTACCAAAATCTTTAAAAATAGACATTCAAAACCAAATGAATCATAAAATTTAACTTCAAAAATAAATTTAAAACGCAATTATTTTAATTATGTCGGGGATAAAAAATAAGAAAAGATACGAAATTAAGATATAAAAGCAGAACTGTGAAGATAACTTTTTTCCTTTCTGAAACCAAATACGACATATTACCTGTCTGAAATGTGCTAATATAGTAAGAAAGCTGTGCATATTAAGTATTTTGTTTCAGATGGGAGAAGGGGCTATGATAGAATCTGTTTATAGTAATGATAATGCTGAAGCAAATCGTGCATGCAGAGCGCAGACAAGCTTTAAGATGCCAAAAAATATTCGGCAGGTCGGAAAAAGCAGTGTAACTAAAAAAATTTATGTAGAGGATTATGTGATGACCTTTGCCAGGTATCTGGCAGGAGATGATTATTCTTCGTGCCGGATAGCAGTGTTGGTGGGTCAATATGTAAAGCTTGAAACCGGCAACTGTCTTTTTATATCAGGAGCATTGGAAGTAAAAAATATTGATACTGCAAACGAAATAGTATTTACTAACGATCACTGGACCGAAATTTATGAAAATATAAAAAAATACTTTCCTGAATACGAAATAGTAGGCTGGTATATAGGAGGTCCGGGGTACTTATTGGAGGATAAAGAAAAGATTTTAAAGACACATCTGGATAACTTTGCAGGACAGGACAAGACCCTGCTTACATATGACAACCTTGAAAAAGAAGAAGCATTTTACTTGTATGAGAACGGCAGTTTATGCCGGCAGGAGGGATATTACATATACTACGAAAAGAACGAAGAGATGCAAAATTATATGATTGACCATAAGCAAAAGCCCAGTGAGGAAGCACAATACGATGACCGGGTATCCAGAGAAATCAGGGCTGTTATACAGAATAAGAAAACATCCGCGGATGAAGCCAAAAGTATAAACAGGCTGATGTATGCGGCGGGTACTTTGCTTGCTGTAATTATTTTGGTTGTAGGAGCGGCCATTTTGAATAATTATGATCAGATGAAAAATATGCAGGATACACTTAATGCGTTATCCCAGAATTTAAAAGAGGTCGAATCCGTATTTCTTACTAAAGAAAATCAGCCTGCAATTACGAATAAAGAGACCGGGCAGACAAGTGATACCACCACTGACAAGGAAGGAAGCCTGAACGTTGAGATAGTGCCCGGAGGAATAAAGCCTCTGGAGGAAAGCGAAGAAAAAAAAGAAGAGAATAAATCAAATAAACAGGTAACCGATTCGTCTGCAAACGGCCAAAAGGCCCAAAAAACTGAGGAAACAAAAAATACAGAAACCTCTGAGGCAAACAGTGAAGTTGTAATCAGCGGAGGAGTAAAGTATTATACGGTTAAAGCCGGGGACTCCCTGGCCGGAATAAGCTATAAACTTTATAATTCTGCCAATTATATCTCTGTAATCAAGGAACTTAATAATATAGAAGATTAAAATTTACTTTATATCGGTCAAAAACTTATAATAAAATAACAAAAACTAAACATAATACTATTTAATAATAAGTAATTATAATATATTATAA